>JBJONJ010000350.1:0-7161 GCA_046051905.1 Verrucomicrobiota bacterium | reverse complement strand
ACACCATTCTTCAGGACGAAGGCATCCCCGGCAGCAACAGCAAACCGCGCAAAAAGAAGAGCGGCAACAAAGGCACCGTGGTCTGACCTCCCCTGCCCTCCAGAAGCAGCCCGGTGCAATTCAAGGAGATCACTCTCGGAGAGTGGGGCGGACACATTCCCGTCTGCCTTCTGGGCCTCTAGCAGCGTCAGCGTTTACCGTGGTTTAGGGCTTCGCCGTTGATGATTCTTCCAGGATTGTCCGCATTACTCCGGGCAAACAATGGCAAACCACCGCAAACCACCGCAAACCACCCCCAGCCACCGCAAACGCCTGCGCAGCAGGCCTAAACACACCGCAGAGATGGGAAAGCCGCAGAGAAAGCCAAGGTGTGACGGCATCCTGCCGTCGAGGGGAGCGTCGACACTCCTGTCCGCCTCAGTTCACACCCACTCCGCACACAGCAGCTCCGCCTGCGCGAGCACGGTCTTCACCGCTTCTTCCTGAAGGTCCGGTGGATAGCCGTGTTTGTTGAGGATGCGCTTCACCATCACCTTGATCCGGGCACGCGCACTTTCCCGCAGCGTCCAGTCAATGGTCACGCTCTTCTTCACCTGGGAGATCAGTTCCGCCGCGATGAGCTTGAGCTTGTCGTCGCCCATCGCCTGCTTGGCGCTGTCGTTGGACGCGAGCGCATCATAGAAGGCGATCTCATCATCCGTCAGGCCCATGTCTTCACCGCGCTTGGTGGCGGCGTCGAGGTCCTTGGCGAGTTTGATCAGCTCTTCGATGACCTGCATCGTGCTGATGGCGCGGTTGTGGTAGGCGTTGAGGGTTTTCTTGAGCTTCTCGCTGAAGACTTGGCTCTGCACGAGGTTGCGCTTGGAGCGCACCTTGAGTTCGTCCTTGAGCAGCTTCTCCAGCAGCTCGGCGGCGACGTTCTTGTGCTTGAGCCCACGCACTTCGGCAAGGAATTGATCGCTCAGGATGCTGATGTCCGGCTTAGGCAATCCGGCGGCGGTGAAGACGTCGATCACTTGGCCTTCGGTGGTGATGGCCTTGCTCACGAGCTGGCGGATGGCGGCGTCGATCTGCTCGGGCGTCTTGCGGTTCTGGCTGCTCTGCTTGTTCAGCGCGGCTTGCAGCGCTTGGAAAAAGGAGACGTCGTCGCGGATCTCGGTCGCTTCATCGCTGGCGGCGCAGAGGGCAAAGGCGCGGGAAAGTTCCGTCACCACCTGCACCCAGCGCTTCTTGCCGTCGTCCTGTTCGAGAATGTGCTCCTGTCCGGCGGGGATGAGTTGCAGGCGCTCGGTTGGCGTGCCGCTGGTCCACTTGTCCCAGTTGAAGCCATGCATCAGATCGCAGGCGATGCCGTGCTTCTCCAGCATCACGGCGATGGCTTGGGCGGTGTCAAAGGTCGGGTTCCCCTGCCCTCCGCTCTCGGTGTAGGTGATTAGCGCTTTTTTGAGCTGATCGGCGAGGCCGAGGTAATCCACCACCAGACCGCCCGGCTTGTCGCGGAACACGCGGTTCACGCGGGCGATGGCCTGCATGAGGCCGTGGCCTTGCATCGGCTTGTCGGCATACATCGTGTGCAGGCATGGCGCGTCAAAGCCGGTCAGCCACATGTCCCGCACGATCACGATCTTGAACGGGTTCTTCGCGTCCTTGAACTGATTCGCCAAATCCCGCCGCTGCTTCTTGTTGCCGATGTGCTTCTGCCACTCGGGGCCGTCTTCCGCGCTGCCGGTCATCACGACCTTAAGCGTCTCCGCTTCCCACTCAGGCCGCAGCTTGATCAGCGCGTTGTAGAGGTCCACGCAGATGCGGCGGCTCATGCAGACGATCATCGCCTTGCCATCCATCGCCTCCACCCGCTTCTCGAAATGCGCCACGAGATCGGTAGCCACGAGCGCGATGCGTTTCGGGTCGCCCACCAGCGCCTCCAGCGCGGCCCATTTCGTCTTGAGCTTCTCCTTCTTCGTCAGCTCCTCGCCTTCGGTGATTTCCTCAAACTCCTCGTCGATCTTCGGCAGTTCGGCGGCGTTCAGGCTGAGCTTGGAGATGCGGCTCTCGTAATAGATCGGCACCGTGGCCTTGTCGGCGACGGCGCGCTGGATGTCGTAGATGGAAATGTAATCGCCGAAGACCGCCCGGGTGTTGGCGTCTGTCTTCTCGATGGGCGTGCCGGTGAAGCCGATGAACGACGCATTCGGCAAGGCATCGCGCAGGTTGCTGGCGAAGCCGTAGGACATCTCGCCAGTCTTTTCATTCACCTTGCCGCCGAATCCATACTGGCTGCGGTGCGCTTCATCCGCGATGACGACAATGTTTTGCCGTGCGCTCAGCTCGGGCATCGCCTCGCCCTTTTCCGGCATGAATTTATGGATGGTCGTGAACACCACGCCGCCGCTCGCCCGGTTCAGCAGCTCGCGCAAATGCTCGCGCCCGCTGGCCTGCACCGGCGTCTGGCCGAGGATGTCCGCGCAGCGTTGGAACTGGCCGAAAAGCTGGTCGTCGAGATCGTTGCGGTCGGTCAGCACCACCAGCGTCGGGTTCTGCATCGCTGGATGCCGCACCACGCGCGCGGCGAAGAACAGCATGGAGAAACTCTTGCCGCTGCCCTGCGTGTGCCAGACCACGCCCGCGCGACGGTCGCCCGGCTTGCCGCCGCGTTGACGCCCGGACCAGTAAGTGCCCGCCTCCTCGCGCAGCACGCTGCCGGTCTCGGTCATCCCGCTGGCACGCACCGTTTCCTCCACCGCCGCATTCACCGCGTGGAACTGGTGATAGCCCGCGATGATCTTGTGCAGCGCACCCGAGTCCGGGTCTTCCTCGAAGACGATGAAATGATGCAGCAGGTCGAGGAACCGCTGCCGCTCGAACACCCCGCGCACCAGCACTTCCAGCTCCAGCGCCGTCTTCGGCGCGTCGCCCTCGCCGTCAATCGTGCGCCAGACCTTGAACCACTCCTGATTCGCCGTCACGGAACCCATGCGCGCCTGAAGGCCATCGCTCACCACCAGCGCCGCGTTGTAGTGCAGCAGCGTGGGGATCTCCGCCTTGTAGGTTTGCAGTTGCGCGTAGGCGCTCCAGATCGTCGCGTCCTCATCCGCCGCATTCTTCAGCTCGATCAGGCCCAGCGGCAGGCCGTTGAGGAAGACCACGATGTCCGGCCGCCGGTTGTGCTGCCCCTCGATCACCGTGAACTGGTTCACCGCCAGCCAGTCGTTCGCCCGCACGTCGTCGAAATCCACCAGCCGCACATGATCGCCCGCGATGCTGCCGTCGGGCCGGGGATATTCGACGGGCACGCCATCGCGCAGCATTCGGTGAAAGGCGCGGTTCGTCTGCGTGAGCGAAGGCGTCCCCACCCGCAGCACTTTTCTCAGCGCCTCCTCCCGCGCCTCTTCGGGAATGGCCGGGTTCAGCCGCCGGATGGCCTCGCGCAAGCGCCCCACCAGCACCACCTCAGAAAACGAATCCCGCTCCGCCGCCGGTTCACCGGGCGCGAGATGCGGCCCGTGCCCGACCGCATAACCCAGCTCCCCGAACCATTCGAGGGCGGCGTCTTCGACGATGGATTCGTTGAGCATGAAGTCGTGACTATCTCATCACTTACCCAGAATCACAAACCCACTGACGTTCGTCAATTTTCTGGGCTCATTCCCCGGATGTAGCAGGCCCACGACCTGCACATAAGGCTTCGGCGGTGCGTAAGCCTGATAAGCCAGTTTATGATACTCAGCACTGAGATTGACTTTGGCCTCCACGCTTTCGCCATCGACGAGGAGGTTAAGTATCACTTCACCTTGCATTTGTTCTCCCGGTTCAAAATCACCACCAAGATTGGTCACTGTTCCAACAAATGCCTGTTCTTTGGCTGCCTGTGCAGGTCGCAGGGCCGTGCGCACTTGCTCAATGCGGGGGAAATAGTCCCACTGGATGCGTGTCTTCTTCAGATGTGTCTGAGCGGGCGATTCCAATCGTGAAGACCATGCCACAGAAAGATCGAGGTTGGCTTTCAGGTCTTCGTATTGAAACGCCAGCAGTCCCTCACACAAATTGGAAGACAATGGAGAAGTCCCTTCCAGTTTCGCTTCTTCCACCAGCTTTTCCAGAGTGTCTGCTTCGAGTGAGCTAATGAGGCGATGCACGGCATCACTCATCCCCAGCATGGCCCGTCGAACGAATGGGAGCTTGCTGGCTTTCTCATCGCCATCCTCGGATGGGATCGCATCAATTGGACATGCCACTTTGAGAACAAAACTGCCTGATTCCGTGTGCCTCATTTGGGCTGCCTGAATCAGCTTTTGGGCTTCTGCGCGATTCATCTTTGGGTGAAACGCCTGACGCTGGACTTCACTGCACGCAGCAGCGCGGAAGGCATTCTCAACCCCTTTCACCGCCCTTGCGGCGTAGCTCAATGGCAAACCATCTTCGGCATGACGCATGGTCGTCACGCCAAAGCGCCAAGTGTCGGAACCAGCTTCCATCAAGCTGGCCTCGACCATGCCGAAACCACGCCCTTCCACTTCGGCCAGCCTTGTGATTGCGACACGCAATGCGTCGTCAAAGTCAGGTCTGTCTGTATCCATTGGCACAATAACCTGGCGGTATTGATCCTTGGGTGATTTCAAAACAAACAGCCTGTCCTGAACAGCCTCAGGCACAGATGTCCAGCCACGCACCTTGGCGTAATCGCGCAAGTCCGTCGGAGAAATCAAATCAGCGTAAGTCATGGCACAAGGTAGGATGGGATGTCATTGCCTAGGGCGAGACGCTCCACGAGCGCCTTTAAGTTTTCCGGCTTCAAAATCTGGTCTTTCGGGATCTTCACAGTCTGGCCAGTGCCGTTGGTTGACTCTGGAGCGTTCCGAAGGCTGCCCCAGTAAGCACAACGTTTCAAAACCAACTGCTCTTCATTGCATGACAACCAGTCATCATGCTTTTCAGGCAAAAATAGAACCACAAGCAGCCTGACCGGCTCTCGATGATCCTCGCGAAGCTTGTCGTAACGACGCACCACCTGCAAAAAATAGGATAAATGGGAACCATCATCGGCAGGTGTTTTGATCGTGGCCTTGAGCTGAATGTTGATCGTGACCTGTGTGCGCCATGTGCCGGGAAAAATTCCATAGGCCGTCACGACAGCATCGATCCCCTCTTTGTCCTCATCAGGAGTCGCAGGACGGCAGACGTAACCTGCATGAGAGGCCACAGCATGGAGGTATGCGTAGCTCAGCCGGGCTTCGATGTCTTGTTGAGTCGTGGCCATGTTCTTTTAGGGATTCTAAAGCGCTGCCGTGAATTCGCCAATGCCAATCTCCCCGCTCAGCAGTTTCGGCACCAGCATGCTCCGCGGGGTGGCGAGGGTTCGGTATCCAACGACCGGGTTCAGCCGCCGGATGGCCTCGCGCAAGCGCCCCACCCCCACCACCTCAGAAAACGAATCCCGCTCTGCCGCCGGTTCACCGGGCGCGAGATGCGGCCCGTGCCCGACCGCATAGCCCAGCTCCCCGAACCATTCGAGGGCGGCGTCTTCGACGATGGATTCGTTGAGGCTCATGGTTTAGGCAGCCAATGCGTCGATATACTCGCAGTAGTTCGAGGTCAGAAAGGTCTTGAGGGACTTCGGAACACGAGCCCGGTTACCGATGATTGTCATCCCATTTGCGGCAGCAAACGAAACATTCATCGGCGGCACTTTTGTGCAGGATTTGAAATGCGTTTTAACGCTCGCGCGCACAGAGCAACAGAACTCGATGAGAAACCAAAAGACATACTTTCCTCGGGTGAAATGGCGATATGCGCCTCCCTTGCGCAACTCAGCTTCTAAGGGTGCAATATCGAAAGTAGCGTCATGCACAACGTTGCATTGCTCGTGGATATACTGAACGGCGGTCGCTTTGCCCTTTGGGGTTGGATTCGCTCGTAAAGTGCCGTTCGTGAAGGTAAAGAGATCCTTCATCAGGATATCGCTCAAAGCAGCCCGGTCGCCGTTCCGACGCCAATGCAATATCCAAGCCATCGTCGGGATCATCGCCGCGAGAAACTTTTCGAACTCTACCTCAAAGAGGTCACAGACCGTATCAAGCTCGCCATGGTCTAGGGTGCCGAGAGCGCATACTTCAGAGAGCACTCGCCGACACGTCCCCCTCTTAACCAAATCGTTTTCGATCGAATACCTGTCAGTCACGTAAATATTCGAATCCGCTGCTAACGCTTCAGGAATCAGACTGGAAAGATCCCGGTCGACGAAGAAACAGACTCTCTCCTTTGGAAAGCGCCGCCAGTCCATGTCCGCGTGAACTCGATACACTTGGTCTCGATTCCCCGCGGGCCAAAGTTCAACCTCCCAATCATCGGGTAGCTCATGATCAATGAACCCCCTGTAAAAGCACGGGTCCTCTTTCCCCTCAACGAAACCGTAAACCACTTTCGCGGCCTTAGAATATCGCGAAAGAAACTCGTGATAGCTCGCGATCTGCGCACTGAGCGCCGTGGCGTGTATTTGAAGCATCGTCATGACTTGGCATTATTTGACGATGAACTCCCCCAACCCATGAGCGTAACGCTTCAATTCATTATCGTAGATGAACGGCGAGTGGGTAACTGCGACGAGACCACTGCAAAATTTTCCGTTTCGGATGTCCAAGAGGAATCTGCGCTGCCAAGGCACCGAGAGCGAAAGCTCAGGCTCATCGATCAACACGAAGTAGCTCTTTCCGCCTGAAAGATAAAGATGACTGAAAAGGGAAACGATCTGCTTTTCCCCTGATGAAAGGTGATGCAGTTCAATATCGCCCGCTTTGACTGGGGAGCCTTTCGGGAGGATAGAGAACTTGAAATTGGTCGTGTCGTATTTGAACTCCTTGTCCACCATGTATTCGTTACACACCAAGCAGAAACTAGTTATTTGAGCTTCTCTGCTCTCCATCTCCTTTTGGAATGCCATCAGTTTGGAGAAATAGTGACAGATAACCTGAGTGTGTTCCCCCTGTTTACCCACTGCCTTAGTCTTCACTTGCTTGATGATCTCGCGTAGATGCTGTTTGTTGTCCGACGACAAGATGTGTTCCTGAATCCGGTTTAGGATGTTGTCGATTGTTTGGTCGGAAACACCTGTGATGTTGCTCAGGTCGATAGCGGCATATTGACGCTCAACAATGTCACCAAGGT
>JBJONJ010000349.1:0-3001 GCA_046051905.1 Verrucomicrobiota bacterium | reverse complement strand
GAGAGGGACAGCGTGGATTGAAGAAAATGCCGGCGTGAGTTTGGAGTCATGGTGTGCGCCGTTGTATCAGGTTGAGGTGAGGCCGGTCAATGGCCTTGTTTTGCCCACACACTCGGCCCATCCACCCATCGCGGCGGAATCATGATCTGGCGCGGCACCTCAGGCACGCCGTGCTCGTGTTGCGAGAGCTGCGTGACGATCAAATCGACCGCCGCAGCGGCCAAGTGATCACGTTGCTGATAAATGCCGGCGAAAGCGGTCATCTTCGGCGTCCAGTCGTGCACGACGAAGCCGATGTCTTGCGGCACTCGCAGGCCGAGACGTTTCAGCCAGCCGGGCACATGCGTGTCGAAGGTGATGAGCGCGTCCGGTCGGTGCTCGCGCATCCAATTGGAGAAGGCGTCAAAGCCCTGGCTGATGTCGTTGCTCGGAAACAGCAGCAGCGGCACGCGATCCGCCTCCGGCAAGCCGTGCTGCCAGTGAAACAGGCCGCCGCTGTAGCCAAACTGCGAACGGTTGACGATCCACTTCGTCACCGCCACGCCAATGCGTTTGTAACCACGCGCCGCGAGCTGCTCCGCGGCCATGTGAATGCCCAGCGTCATGTTTCCCGCGCACATGTGCAGCGCGGGCGTGCTCATGGCATTCCCAAACGTCACCGCGGCGAAGGGCGAGTAGTCCAGCCTGCTGCATGGCAACTGCATGCTCTGCGGCGAGACGATCACGCCCTCGATGCCACGTGCGTGCAGGATCTTTTGCAGCTTCTTCGGCGAGAGGCCGTCCTTGCCCAGATAAAACTCCTCCACCGCATAACCATGCCCGTGCGCACGGCGTCGGATGTCCTCGATGGGCACATACTGATACGACGGCCCCAGCAAACCATCCTGCGGCACATGCTCGCGGATCACCGCGATCACCGCGCGAAGTCGCTTCTCCTTCTTCCCGCGCACCACCTGCATCATCCGCATCAAATGCGGGTCTGGCTGGTAATCGAGCCGCTTTGCCTCCTTCAAAATGAGTTCCCGCTTCTCCGCCGCCACCTTCGGCGCTCCGCGCAGCACCCGCGACACCGTCATGATCGAAACGCCCGTGGCGCGGGCGATGTCTTTGAGCGTAGGCTGTCCGGTGGTGGGCATGATGTTAGCATAACACGCCACGCCGCCATTCAAGCCGCGAAATGCCCCCTCCACTCCCGTTTTCTCAAATCATGTCTCTTCGATCCCTTTCCTGCTTTCTCGCGATCTCCTGCAGCGCCTTCATCCATGCGGCGGACGTGCCCACCTTTGCCGGGCCTACTCCGGGCACCTTGCGCACGATTTCGATCCCGACGGTGGACATCTCGGCGGATGCCGCGCGGCAGGTCATCATCGCCCGTGGCACGGAAAAGGAATACCAAGGGCATTGCGACACGGTGCTCATGGCGGATGGCCGGACAATGTTCACCGCTTGGTGCATGAATCATGCGGGACACCTCGGCCCGCTCGCCCGCAGCGATGACAGCGGCCTCACCTGGACTTCGCCTTTGCAGACGCCGCCGGACTGGCAGCTCGTGAAAAAGACCACGCCTGTGCTCCACCGCCTCACCGATCCGCAGGGCGTCGAGCGCCTCTTCATCTTCGGTGGCTGTGATTTCCCGGGCAATCTACGCAGTTCGTTCTCCACGGACCTTGGCAAAACGTGGTCGCCGATGAAGGAACTCGGCCTCGTGGGCGAAGTCGCCCCGAAGAGCATCCTGTCCTTCGATGGCGGCAAGCGGCTCGTCATGTGGTCCGACCGCCGCGATCCAAAAAATGCCAAGGACCCTCATCCCGTCGTCTGGCAGAGCGAATCGCTCGATGGCGGCCTCACCTGGAGCAAGGAGCGCGTCATTCTCATCGTCCCGGGCCAATGGGCGCAGCCGAGCGTGACCCGATCCGATGATGGAAAGCAGCTGGTCATGCTCCTTCGTGAGAACACGCGCCAGCATCATTCGCTCTACTCGATCAGCACCGACGACGCATGCACCTGGAGCGAGCCCAAAGAACTCCCTGCCGCGCTCACGGGCGATCGCCATGTCATTAAGCATGCTCCCGATGGCCGCCTCGTCATCGCCTTCCGCGACATGGCAAAAACAAGCGCCACCTACGGGCACTACGTCGCGTGGGTCGGCACCTTCGAGGACATCGTGAACCGGCGCGAAGGCCAATACCGCATCAAGCTCCTCCACAACGCCAACCGCAAGCCCGCCGACCTGCCCGGCACCGGCAACACCGACTGCGGCTACTCCGATCTCGAACTTCTCAGCGACGCCACCCTCATCGCGACCACCTACATCCAGTATGCCGCCGGTCCGGAAAAGAGCAGCGTCGTCAGCACCCGCTTCAAGCTCAGCGAGACCGATGCTCTGGCAAAGAAGGTCACCGCATCCATCGAAAGCCTCCTCCCCGCCAATTGGGATCCCGCGCTCGCGGGGGACATCGTCATGCAGCGACTCATTCGCGTCACCGCGCCGCAGGTGAAAGGCGCGCATGATGCGGAGTTCGTCTGTGTCGGCGAGCGGGCCTACATCGTCGAGCATGACAACGACGTGGCACCCGGCCACGGCGCAGGCGCGGCGATGTATTGCGTGCTGACGGTGGTGAACCTGAAGTCGCTCAAAGTGGAAAAAACGCACCTCCTTGCCAAAGCGGGCCAGGCATTCGCCAACGTCACGCTGCCGGAGGCGCAGGTCTTTGTCCCGCGCATCATCCGCAAGGACGAGCACACGCTGCGCACCTACTTTTGCAGCAAGTCGGCGAGCGAGTTGACTTGGTATCGCGACTTCGATCTGCGCACCCCAAGCTTCGAAAACAGCATCCACAAAGCCAAACTCAAAACCGCGGCAGGCACCTTCGACATGGAGCCGAGTCATTTTCATGCCGATGCAGCGGCCCAGGGCTTCAAAAGACCCGCCGTGAACCACGGCCTCTACATCTTCGATTCGTTCAAGGAGTTCGACGGCAAGCGCTACGTCGCGCTCAAC
>JBJONJ010000348.1:0-5561 GCA_046051905.1 Verrucomicrobiota bacterium | reverse complement strand
ATCTGCAGCACATTGCGCAGCGACATGCGCGGCGGGATGGAAAGGCCGTTGCGGATTTCCTTCGGCCGGTAGGCAAAGGTGGGCGTATCCGCCAGGATGACCAGCACGGGGAAGCCCGCCGCGCGCACGCGGTCCAGCAGCTTGTCACGCAGGTCCGCCTCCGCCGGGTGATACAGTTGGAACCAGGCCTTGCCGCCCGTGATCTCGGCCACCGTTTCGATGCTCGCCGTGGCCACCGTGCTGAGAATGAAGGGCAGCTCATGCTGATGCGCGGCCTTCGCCAGGATCTCCGTCGCCCGCGGCCACATCAGCCCCTGAAGCCCGATGGGAGCCACGCCAAACGGCGCCGCGTAGCTCTGGCCAAACAACTCCGTGCGCAGGCTCGCTCCGGCAAAGTCCCGCAGATACCAGGGGCGCAGCCGCACCTCGCGAATCTCCTCCGTGTTGCGGCGGAGGTTCACCTCGGAGAAGCAGCCTCCCTCCAGGTATTCGAAGGCGAAGCGTGGCATCCGTCGGCGAGCCCGCTCACGCAGGAACTCCACGGAAGGATGCTCGGAATCGAAGGCGGCGGACTCGGCTTTGGGGGCGGATGGGGCACTCATGGCTTCACTCAGGCAGGTTGAAATCAAACACCACGACGCGCTCCAGGCACGGCACGACGATCGCCTTCACCTCCTCATGCACCGGATGCGGCAGATACTCATCCCGCGCCTGCGGACTGGCGAAGGTCATGATGAAACCATGCGTGTAGCCATCATTGAGGCCCTCCGCCGAATCATACGGCCCACAATGAAAATCCAGCAGCCCCGGAATGCGTCCCACCATACCCGCCATCGCCTGAAAGCATTCCGCGATGCGGGTTTCGGTGAGGTGCGCTTTGAACTGGAAGCAGCCGTAATGTTTGACCTGGGGCATGGGCAGATGGGTGGGTGAGTTTTCCCCTATACGCCAGCACAACCCACCGTCCACCACCCCTCAACCCACGAAAGCCTGCCTGAAACACACGTCGCGGGCGAGGCGGGGCGGTTCTCGGCAATCAAGAAGAGCTTCGACAGAAGAATGGGGACAGAAGAATCAGATTCAGAATATTCTTCTGTCCTCATTCTCCTGTCGATAAACCTCATCGCACCGCCCCCGGTCGGGATTGCCGAGATGGAGGTCGTCGTAGGTATGACCGCAAGAGCCTGCCGAACCAAAAAACCAAACCGAATCTGTTGCACAGATCGTGCGCTGTATTCAGGACGGAACAGCGTCGCTCGCACCTGCTCCGAGCGTCAGCGCCAGAAGTGCTATTGGCTTTGTGTTGCTGAAGCCATTGAGCGAGGCAGCCCGCTCAGTGCGGGATCATCTTTGAATTTATCGTGTCCGAACCATCAGAAGATGGGCATCCTGAAAAGCCTGCCACTGTCTCCGTCGTCGTGTAGTTCACGCACTACGACGCCATCGGCGAACTTGTGAGGCTGATCGTTTCCATCCCTCGGTAATTCGTGTTGAATGGCGCTTAAGATGTATTGGATACCAAACTCATTGCAGAAACGCTCAACCAATTTCAGCAGAGCGAACTTCTTCCGGTCATCCTCACCTTCGAGCGCACCGTCGTGGTATATGAAATGATAGAAGCGCATGGAGGCATACTCGCTAAGGACCGCCAGATCGAAAGCCATGCAAAGCAACTTCTTGAATGTTGTCCCCTCCGCTTCGCTACTGAACTCACCTTCACCCTGGCGCTGCTGAACCTCGACGTAAAAATCAAGATTGCCCTTCTCGTTCTGCTTCACGAACAACACGGCAGGCACATTGAGGAATTCATTGGCAATAGTCTGGAATCGCTCACGCAAGGACTGATACCTCTGCGACGGATGCTGGACCTGCTTTTTGATCTCTTCGGCAAGTCGCTCAGAATCTCTCTTGGCCTTCAAGGACTCCTCGCGCAATGCGATCATCTCCTCGACACGCGCGAGAGCAGATTTGAGCTGTCGCAAGCTCTCTTCAGATCGCACCAACTCAGCTTGCAGGCTCTTGAAACGGGCCAGCGACTCACGGTTCTTGAACAGCTCCATGTATCGCTGGCGCTGCTCTGAAAGCGTCTTGTGGCGTTCAGTCTCTTTCTCGATGGCAGATTCGAGTGTGCGGATACGCTGGCGCAGGTATTTGTTGCGCTCGTTGATGAGCTTCCGGTTGAAGCCGAGCAGATCCTCATACGACCTGAGAAGGGCATCTGGCAGCGCCACCGCGCAGTCTTCATACACTGCCCGAATGTCGTCGACCTTGAACTCGAAGGCCGTGGCAAGACCATCTTTTGCCGTCTGTAAGTCTCTTCTCAGGTAGTAAATCTCCTGTTCTGACTTGCTCAGTCCTGCATCGACATTGGTCACTAGGTCTTCGGAAACCTCCATCTCCATGTCGTGGAAGGAGAACTCTCCGAGCTGTGCCGTCTTCTTCTGAATGCTCTTCTCCGCTAGTCCAATCTGGGCACTGAGCTTGTCAGAATCATCGACCGAGTAGGCGCTGCCTCGAGCCAGCACTTCCACGGCTTGTTCTCCACCGTCGGCCAGCCGATCAGCCTCATACTTCTGGCTTAACAGATTGCCGTGAAGTCCGAGCAAGTCGGCCATGTAAGGTTTCCAATAGAGGTCTGAACCACGTTGGAACTTTTCCACACGAAACACATCGCGGTAGTCATTCTGTGTTCGCAAGAAGTAGGTGACACCTTTGCGATAGTCCCACGTTGCCGGGATCGCGTCGAAGGCGAGCCAACTATTGAGAAGCTCCGTTGCCCTTTCCAGCGGTAGATTCCAGTGATCCCACTCTTCTTCGCCAGCACTGGCGAGATCGGTTTTGCCGGTCTCCGCCGCATGTCGTTTGAGGGCGATCTTAGTATCAGCTTTGGCGGCACGACGGATCGTCACATGAGTGCTTCGATCTGGCAGCAGGATTTCCAAACAAAAGACAAACTCTGCGAAGCGAGACTGATGTCGGCGCGTGAAGAACTCAGCCCCAACATCTTTCAACAGCATGAAGTCGATCAACCGTGCCAGCAGCGTTTTCCCAAGGTTGTGATCGCTTTTCTCGTCATCGTGTGGAGCCTTCACACATGCGAGAATGACATTGAGTCCCGTATTGAAGCGAATCTCAGGGAAGATCGCCTGCTGGTTGGAATACAGTCTCACCAGCTTCATTGCGCCACCTCCACTATCTGCTGATTGGCTGAATTCTGCGGCCCCAGATACTCAAAACGATCGCTTTGGGCGTGATAGTCCAGACGACCGAGCAAGAAGAGGAAGTTCAATGTGGGGTGAAACACAATCTCGCCTTCCGCACCGAGCTTCTTCACAAGCCTTGCGCGCAATTGATCAAAAGATGCGACTCGATGGCTTTTCAAATATGCAAGCAACTCTGCACCGGCGCGGATCACGCAGTGGTTCAGATCGAGGTGCTTGTCAGGGGTGATCATTTGATCTCGGCGGTAGTCTTGCGACCCAAGTCGCAGTTGCAATACATGTAGTGGAGGAAGGTGTAAACAAGCCCGTCCATGCCTGATACCTGATCGCGCAGTTTGAGCCTGTCGAAGATGTCATTGAAGATCAGCTCAAAGCTGGGGAACTCCGCTCGGTGGGCCTGATACTTGTTGCGGAACTGCTTGCTGATATTGGCGTAGCGCTTCTTCCACTCTCCGTTTCTCGGGTTCATGAGAAAGGCTTCGATGGTATGAAAATGCGCCATCGAATCTTCCACGATCATGCTTTGGAAGTAGTCATCGCTGAGCTGATTGAGCGCGTTCTTCTCCGGTAGTCCTGGCTTGAGGAACGGCGGTTCGGCTGGAGCATCAGCGTCTGAGAATAGACTGAGGTTGGCATCGAAGTGCTGGATTAGCTTCTCAAGGTCTTCAGGATAGATCGTCAAGCCAGGTGCCATCAGCCGAAGGCCGACAGCGTCAATGATGCGAGGGAAGTTTGTCAGGGCGCCTTCTATGTATTCCAAACCAACGAGCATAAGATGCGGCACACCAGTGAGTTTGCGGAGCTCCAATTCGAGCTTCCTCACTCCAATTGACGGTGCCTTCCGGTTCGTGAAACAAACGTAGTGATCCAACTCCTTAGACGCTCGCAAAGCCTGGATTTTGGGAACCTCATTTTTCATTAAGCGCGCAAATGCCTTGTCCGAACACGACGCCGTAACATCGCTCGTATGCTTGGCCTGAATGACGGTGATGCCACTCCACGGCTTGGTCTTGTCCGGAAAGGCCTGCGCTGTCCCTTCAAACAGAGCATCGCGCCCACTATCTTTACCTGGGGGGAATTTCTTCGTTCCAGCGCCGAACAATTCCACGCATAGATGCCAGACGAGTTCCTCGAACTGGGTGTCACTGCGGAGATGGAGATTGAAGCGGCTCATTTCTTACCTGAATTCTATACCAACGGACGATTCCCCTGCAAACCAAAGCCTTTTCTCTGCACGGCATTCACCGGGGCGCGGTGGGCCCGGCGAGGTCGGCGGCGTGTTGGAGATCGCGACGGAGCGGATTGAGTTCGGGTTTCACGGCTTCGCCAAGTTGAGCTTCTCCGCCTCCAGTGCCACCACCTTCCCGTCGCTCGCCTTGCTCAGCGGATTCTCCGCAGCGGGGATGAAGTCTTTAAAATCGAGCGGGGTGAGGGTGCTGCCGGTTTGGTGGAGTTCGGTTTCGCGCCAGGCGGTTTCGATTTTTCGCCACTCGGGGTTTTCGCCATCGTTGCGGGGAACGAGTTGCGGGGCGGCGGGGATCGCCGGGTTGCCGGTGCGGCTGGTTTGATCCTGGCGGAACTTCGTTTGCAGGTCGGTGAGCAGGAGGTTTTCGCCGCGATACATGGCGGGGTCGGCGTGGCCGACTTGCTGGCCGTGGATGAAGGCGGTCTCGACGAGGTGACGCTCCGCGCCGGGGATGCGGGTGTAGAAGACGTTGTGGTCGGAGCGCAATGCGTCGGCGTGCCAGATGCGCAGCAGGGCGTTCTTTACCTTTGACGGGATGCTGTCGCAGACGAGGTTGTGATGGAAGTGCAGCAGCACATCCGGCGTGTCCATGTGCGCGGTGAGGGCGCGGAGGAAGTTGTTGTAGAAGACGCAGTGCCGCACGGTGGCCTCCGGGCAGGCATTGAGGCTGATGGCTTCGTTCATGCCGCCGATGAAGACGTTGTTTTCGATGAGCAGGTTGGTGACTTTATCCGCGGCGATAAGCGTGCCGACGTAGCCCTCGAGCTCGCGACCATCGTGAAAGCAGCGGCGGATGATGTGATGCGAGCCGCCGGTGATGCGGATGATCGGTCCCAGCTCCGGCGCGAAGCGGAAATGGCGGAAGCGCAGGCCGTCGAGGATGATGTGATGCTTGTGCGGGAGGATGAAGGCGGTCGCGCGGAAGCGGTCGCTGCCGTCCATCCACACGATCTCGCCGGGCGCGGCGGCAAAGGTGATCGGCGCACCGGCATCGCCGCTGCTGCGGATGCGCACGGTTTCCTCATACACTCCGCCGTGAATGACCACCGTGTCGCCCGCACGAGCGGCATCGGCAGCGGCGGAGATCGTGGGGA
>JBJONJ010000347.1:0-6727 GCA_046051905.1 Verrucomicrobiota bacterium | reverse complement strand
TTTCTATGGCGGGAATTTTTACAGACCCGCAATTCCAGGTGGTCATGCGTGGACTCAGTCAGAAGAAAGGGGTGGACCTCATGAGTGCACCTAGCGTCACCACGAAAGGTGGGACGCGGGCGACGATGGAAGTGACTCGAGAATTCATTTATCCAACAGAATTTGACCCTCCACAGCTACCACAAGGTAACCAGGGTGGCGGTGTCAGCTTGTTCGGCGCGTCTACCAGCATGATCGCAACGCCCACCACTCCGACTGCGTTTGAAATGCGTCAGACTGGGGTGAAGTTGGAAGCGGAGCCTACTGTTGGCCCAGATGGTAACACCATTGAATTGAATCTTTCGCCTGAAGTGGTCGAGTTTGATGGCTTTATAAATTACGGTTCTCCCATCGTTGCGCCTGGACAGACTTTGCCCATTGTGATCAATAATTCCACCACCACGACAACAACCGCTCCTGGTGTTGGAACCCAAACGGGTGGCGGTCAGTCCTTGTTGGGCTTTAACAATACGGGCGACCGTGTGATTACACCTAACGTCATCAACCAGCCGATCTTCAGCGTTCGTAAAGTCACGACTGGAGTAACAGTTTGGGATGGCCAGACGGTTGTCTTGGGCGGGCTCATCCGAGAAGACGTTCAGGACGTCGAAGATAAAGTGCCAATTTTGGGGGACATTCCGATTCTTGGACGTCTCTTCCGAACTGAGTCTGAGGAACACTTCAAGCGTAATTTGATCGTCTTTGTCACAGCCTATCTGATTGACCCCTCAGGTCAGCGTCTGAAGTCTCCCGTGGCGGGTTCGCCGGTCATTCCAGCGGATGCTACTGGTGCTAATCTCCTTTTGCCTGCCGTTGGCGGCGGAAGATAATATCGGTTTCCAATAATGAATTCACAAGGCGGGCCGCTAGAGTGCGGCCCGCTTTTATTTTATGATTAAGTCGTTGATCACAGGGGGCATTGGGGCTGGAAAATCCGCTCTTCTAGGGGCTGTTGCGCGTAAGTGCAGCCTGCCGGTCGAAGTATTCTCAGCTGACGAAGCTGTAAGCCGGTTGTATGGAAGCCAAGAACTGCAAGCTCTGCTTGTGGGGCTTTTTGGGGAGAGAGTTCTTGTTCCAAATGCCACGCGAGGCGAAGTCGCGGTGGATAAAGAGTGGCTGCGGAAGTCCGTTTTGCCTTTTGATGGGCCTCGACGCTCTCTTGAGAAACTCGTTCATGGCCAAGTCCTCAAGGAATTGGAGGGTTGCGCTACGGCCGCCCGCGCAGCCGGGGAGAAGGTTTTTCTTGCGGAAGTGCCGCTGCACTATGAGATTGGCGAAGTAATATCTGCGGACTTGGTCATCGTGGTGGCTGCCAGCCGGTCGGTGCAAGTCAGGCGTATGATGGAAAACAGGGGTTTTGATGAGGCAACCGCACAAGCCTTTCTGAATGCCCAGTGGCCCATTGAAACCAAGGTGGAAAAAGCGGATGTGGTCATTTGGAACGATGGTGACCCTTCGGCTTTGGAATGCCAGACGCTGCTTCTAGCCAATCTACTCAAACACGAATGAACGAAACCATAGAAACCGCCCCGCTTGCGACGAATGATGTTGTGGCTGGAATGGAGCCTGCCAGCGAGCAGGCTAATGCTATTGCTGCCTTGGTGGCATCCGCCGCGCCAGCAGGAGACATGGTGGCTCCGCTTGCGGCCTCCACGGGGGAGGCCGGAGATCCGGCCACCGTGGCGACAGCCAAGTTCGAAGAGGGGGCGCAGCCGCCTTTTCCGCAGGAAGTGTCCATTAACGACCTGCAAAACGCGACGTTGGCTGAGATCCAGGGGATGGCAGAAGCGGTTGGATTCCGCCTGAATGCCGCCCGAACGAAACACCAGCTGATTTATGACCTCTGTGCCTTCATGGCAGAGCACAAGACGAAGCTGAAGGTCGAGGGCATCTTGGAGCTAGGCTCTGAGAACTTTGGTCTGATCCGTTATCCCAAGTATAGTTTTGCCCCGCTGCCGGAAGATGTTTTTGTGCCGCTGTTCCTAGTGCGGAAGTTCAATCTGCGCGCCAGCCAGCGTATTGCGGGGTATGCCAAGGCTCCGAAGGACAAGGACAAATACATTGCCATCGACCGCATCACGGAAGTGGAAGGCACGCCGATTGATGAATGGCAGCCGCCGACGGATTTCGACAAGCTCACGGCCACCTTCCCGAACAAGCGCATCATCCTGGAGATGCCGAAGCCGTGCCCGCCGAGCGTGCGGATCATGGATTTGGTGGCACCGCTGGGCAAAGGGCAACGCGGTTTGATTTGTGCCCCACCCCGCAGTGGCAAAACGATCCTGCTCAAAGACATCGCCCGCTCCATTGTCGCGAATCACAAGGAAGTTTCGCTCATTGTGCTTCTGCTCGACGAGCGTCCCGAGGAGGTGACGGACTTCGAGGAGACTGTTCAGGGGGTGGAGATTTTCAGTTCCACCTTTGACGAGAGTCCGAAGCGTCACACGCAGGTGGCGGAGGTGGTCCGTGAGCGTGCTTGCAGGCTGGTGGAGCTCAGAAAGGACGTCGTGATCCTACTGGACAGCATCACGCGTCTCGCCCGTGGCTACAATATGCTGCAAAGTGGCAAAGGAGCGCTCATGTCCGGCGGTGTCGGCAAAAACGCCTTGTTGAAGCCCAAGAAGTTTTTTGGCTCCGCACGCAATGTCGAGGAGGGCGGAAGTCTGACGATCATCGCCACAGCTTTGATCGAAACGGAGAGCCGCATGGACGATGTGATCTTCGAGGAATTCAAAGGCACAGGAAACATGGAGGCGACGCTGGATCGCGAAATTTCCGAGCGGCGAATTTTCCCGGCTTTGCATGTGCTGAAGTCCGGCACGCGCAAAGACGACCTGCTTTATCATCCGGAGGAGTTTCGTCGAATCGCCCAGATTCGACGCCAACTGGCCCAGGTGCCTGCGGTGGACGCGCTTGAACTGCTGCTCCGCAACATTGGCCGCACCAGCAACAATGCCGAGATCCTTCTTGGTGGCCTGAAATAACGACTGGCATGGATTCAGGCAATCATCAGCTTGCGAAGCCGGACACACCAGTGGCCGGACCTGCGCAGACAGACTGGGTGTTCATCGACACGCATGCCCAGCTTTCGGATTGGGTGGCGGAGATGCATGGCTGGCTGGCGACGAGTCCCGACAAGCGTTGCTGCCTCGACACGGAGGCGGACAGTCTGCATCACTACCATGAGAAGCTCTGCCTTTTGCAGGTGAACTGTGCAGGTAAGTATGCGCTGGTCGATCCGCTGGCAGTGCCGGATGTGGACGAACTCCTCGCGCTGCTGGATGCGAATGAACTTTGGTTTCATGGGGCCGACTACGACCTCACTTTGCTGCGCCGCACCTATGGCTGGAGTCCGCGGGTGATTCGCGACACGCAAATCGCAGCCCGCTTGCTCGGGGCGAGGCAGTTCGGGCTCGCGGCGCTGGTGAAGAACCACTTCGACCTCGATTTGTGTAAGGCCTCGCAAAAAGCCGACTGGAGCCGCAGGCCTCTGCCGCCCAACATGCTGGCCTACGCGGTCGACGATGTGCGCTACTTGCTGCCTTTGGCGGACCGTCTGGTGGCCGGATTGCGTGAAAAAGGCCGCGAAGACTGGTTTCATCAAAGCTGTCGTTCTCTGCAGGATGACGTCGCCGCCCGTGACAACGCCCCGCGGGAGGATCCGTGGCGTGTGAACGGCTGCGGCCGCCTGCACCCCAAGGGCCTCGCGCTTCTCAAAGGCATGTGGGACTGGCGTGAGGGCATTGCGCAGGAGCGTGACCTGCCTTGCTTCAAGATCATGTCGAACAAGCAGATGGTGGCCTATGCCGAGCAGTTCGAGGCCGGCAGCATGTCGCTCATGCCGCCGAATGGCTGGCGACCGCGTTGGAAGCAGCAGTTTCACGAAATCGTGGCCGCTGTCACCGCCTCCACGTCTGCCACTTGGCCGCAACGCCCGAAAAAATCCAAGGGCAGGCTCAGCGATGCTCAGCGCGACGCGATCGAGCATCTCTGCGGACAGCGGGACGCCATTGCCCATGGTCTCGATATCGAGCCCTCGCTGCTCGGTTCCCGTTCCACGGTGGAGGACCTCGTCGTACAGGGGGATCCTGTGACGTATTTGATGCCCTGGCAGCACGAGCAGCTGTTCGATGCGGTCAATCAGGCTCTCGCCAAACAGACGGTGGGTTGAGCACCTTCTTTACCAGAGGGTGAAGCCCACCAAGCCGGCTCTGCGCACCTTCTTGCTGAACAGCATCAGCAGGCAGCCTGCTCCATAGGCTAGGTTAGTCATGCCCACCCAGATGGGAAGCAGGGAATGAGGTAATAGTGGGATCTTGGGGGGGATCAGGCCTGGAAAGACAGCATTGGTGAAATAGATGCCTGTGGCAGCGATCAAGGCAAACAGCGCCGCCAGCAGCCACCGGCACCAGCGTGACTCATTTATGAAGCCCGCCATCGCCCCGAGCGTTAGCAGATACCAGCCCAGAGCGGCGCCAAACCATCCAAACAACTCATGAAACAGAAGTAGCGAGATGACCGTGGCTCCGGCGATCATGTGCACCCACATCAGTTTACGGGTGAAAATGACCTCCTGGAGGCATGGGTTGCCACGATGGCGTTGAACGTCGAGCATCTGTCGTCTAAAAAATCAGGGGGCGGAGGTGAGGTTGTCCTTCAGCAGGACAGAGGCTCCTGAGGCAAACCGGAGCCACGATTTGGGCTTAGCAATTTTCCGGCCGCAGTCCACGCAAAGGTTGTTGTTCACGAGGAGGTTTTTGGCTTCGCCATCGCACCAGGCGGCCTCGGTCGAGAGGCCGGAAAAGGTGTTTCCATTGATGGTTAGTCCATTCACGCCGTTTTCGAGCAGAATTCCTGTTCCTTCATCCGTTCCCATCGGCGTCTTCGCCTCGGCGGGTCGTTTGTCCTGGCCGGCGCCGATGTAGGTGTTGCAGAAAGTGTTCCCGGTGATGGTGTTGCGCTCCGAGGCCGCGGCCACCCGGACGGAGAAGCGGTGGGCAATGGTGAAAGTGTTCGCGCTGAGCGTGCAGCCGCAGGCATCCCGCAGGTCGATGCCGCCTTCGAGATGGTGGGCGATCACATTGGCGCTCAGCGTGATGCCGTAGCAATCGCGGTCGAGGATCAGCGCGGTGCCGTTGCACTCCTCGATCATGTTTCCGCTGACCACGGAGCCGTAGGTGTTCTCGATGATGATGCCGTGGCCGAGGTGGTCGTCGATGTTGTTGCCATTCATGCACAGGTTGAATGAGTCCACGCAGCTCAGGGCATCCTGATTCTCCTCAAAGTGGTTCGCATTCACCACGATGTCGTGGCAGTCGAAGATCTCGATGCCTCGCTTTTTATTGTAGGTTAGGATGCAGTCGGCGATGCGCGGGTCCTCGAAGCAGCTTTTCAGGTTCACGCCATGGCCGCCGTGGTGGTCGATGGAGAGGCCTTCGAGGTAGATCTCCTGGATGCATTCGGCGAAAATGCCGTCGCCGCTCTTTTCCGTGCCGCTGATGCGCAGGTCGGCCATCTGGACACGCCATAGGCGGGCTTTTGGGTCCTCGTCGAGGTTTGCCGGCCGGAGGATGAAGGCGGGGGAGCCCGTCTCGTTCTTATTCAGGATGTGCGTGGCAGCCCCGGCGCCCACGATCCTGGTGTCGCCGGTTTTGACCCTCAGCGGCTCTGTAATCTCGTAGAGGCCCGGCGGGATGGTCACGAGTCCGCCAGCCTCGGGGATGGCGTCCAGAGCGGCCTAGAGGTTTGGGAATTTCGAGGCGTCCACAGTGGCCGGAGCTGGGGTGGAGGCAAAGGCGGGAGCGATCAGGGCTGCGAGCAGTAAAAGAGGCTTCATGAGGCTGATTACGGGCCTGTGACGAGGCTTTTGCCTTGTTTTCGCCCTTGTTGTAGATGTCGTGTGAACAAACTCCTCAATTTGTGAAGCGGATGCCTTGGCGATGAAACAACTCTAGCTCCCAGCGACTCAAATCTGAGGCTTTGATCATCTCTCCCCACGGGGCCCAAGCAGGCTTTGGGTGGGGTGGCGTCAGAAAATGGTATTCTAGGGATTCTGCGACTGTGGAACGCGGGCCGGGTTATTTGTTTGGAGAGCTTAGACAACTCGTTTTTTCCCTTCGGAGTGACGCTGGAAGCCTTGTAAAATCAAGGCTGCGGGTTCAACGACGGCTCTGGACACTCTCCACTCCGATATTGGGCTTTTTGCCCGTGGCGTGACGGGATCGTCACGTCGTGGAGGCCGTTCCTCGTCGTAATTTCATGCGTTCCACGGCGGGTTGTTTCGTTTCCGATGGATGGGGACAGAGATTCAGCGTGCTTTGAGGGGAGGTGGAACGGGCAGAATTGAGAAGCCCACATCTTATTGTGAACAACCTGTCAAGAAGTCCGCTGATCGAAGGAGAAAATTGGGAAAAAGCGCTTGCGGCGGTTGGTTTGCGATGGGGCATCAGGGCGGCGGGCTGAATTTCGGTCGGGCAGGGGATTTTGCTTGCCTTCGCCACGGATTTTTGAGACGACACGAGGCAGCCAACAACCGCCTGCCGACCATGGAAACGCCCCCGCTGCCCCTGCAACTCTTCACCCTGCGCGAAGGCCTCGTTTCGAGCACGGCGGACCAAACCCTCGTGGATGCCTTCGCGGCCGATTTCCAGGGCCTGAAGCACTTTGGAGCCAAACTGGGCGAGGCACT
>JBJONJ010000346.1:0-12080 GCA_046051905.1 Verrucomicrobiota bacterium | reverse complement strand
AAATCGCTTGAGGTGGAGGTGCAGGGGCCGATTCAAGAAGGCTCGCAGGTGTATCCGGCGGTGATGAAGAACCACACCATCTTCTCCTACGTCGAGATGAAACCGGACGAGTTCTTCGACGGCTCAAAGATCACCTACCGCGCCCTCGGCGGGATGAGAAAAGACGGCACCGTGGTCTTCGTGCTCAGCGGCGATGGCGGCGTGATGAACGTGGCCGAGGTGTCGGAGATCGCCCGCAAGCTGGATGTGCAACATGCCACCTTGCTCGATGGCGGACGTGCCTTGCAATACTCCATCCGCACGGATGATGGTCCGTGGCATTTCTCGGCTTTCAATACGCTGCTGCCCGTCGAGAGGAAGCCTCTCGAACGCCAGCTCTCACCGGTGTACATTGGCGTGCGCCGGAAGCCGCCGCCGGTGGTGGGGCTCACCGCTCCGTGAGCGCCACTTCGTAATACTCCAGCGCCCACTCCCGCATGTAGCGAACGCGATTGGGCGTGAAACGGTAGATGATCAGCTCGGGATTTTCGAGGCTGCCGAGGTAGGCGCGGAGCAGGGGATTCGAGTTCCAAATCTCTTCGAGCAGCGTGCGATCTGTCACGATCTCGGCGGTGGCGGTGATGCGCACCTGATTGTGCTCATCATCAGTGTAGCAAAGCTCGGCTTTTGGATTGGCCTCAATCTCTCGCGTCTTGCCGTAGCGCCGCAGATTGGCCACATAGACGACAAAGCCATCTGTGCGCACCGGCGAGACCGGCCTGGCCCTGGCTTGATCTCCATCGCAAGTGGCGAGCACGGGAAACTTCGCCCGCTTCATCGTTTCAAGAGCGAGAGCGGGCACTTCGGCGGGATCAATCGGCTTCGGTTTGGGCTGGGACATGCGTGCGGAGAAAAACGCACCTTCGTAGCGGTGTCATCCCTCTTTTGCTCAGTAATCAATGATGCCGCTGTCGCGGGCGAAGGTGATGGGCCCGCCGCGGAAGGGCGGGTAGCCGGTGCCGAGGACCATGGCGAGGTCGATGTCATCGGCGCTGCGGGCGATGCCTTCTTTGAGGCACTTCATGGCTTCCTGGCTGAGCAGGAGGGCTAGCTTCGATTGGATGCACTCGTGGCTGGGCAGGCGGTGGTGGATGGGCGGCGGGATCTCGCGGCCGTTTTCGTAGCGGTAGAAGCCTTGGCCGCTCTTTTTGCCGAGGTGACCGGCGGCGATCATCTTTTCAAAGGCATCCGTTTGCGCGACATGCGTGGCCACATCGAGGCCGATCTCATCGAGCAGGCGCATGGGGCCCATCGGCATGCCGAATTCGAGCATCGCTTCGTCGATGTCTCGCACGGCGATGCCACTTTGATGAAGGCGCACGGCTTCCATCAGATAAGGCACCAAAATACGGTTCACGAGGAAGCCGGGGCTGTCTTTGACGACGATGGGCACCTTGCCGATCTTTTGCACGAAGCTCACCGCCGTGGCGAGCACCTCGGGCGAGGTCTCCGGCAGGGTGATGATCTCGACGAGCGGCATGCGATGCACGGGATTGAAGAAGTGCAGGCCGATGACGCGCTCGGGATGCGGCACGGTTTGGGCCAGTTCGGCCACGGAAAGGGCGCTGGTATTGGTGGCGAGGATGGTGTCGGCAGAGACGCGGGCGGCGAGATCGGCGAAGATCTTCTTTTTGAGGTCCATGCTCTCCGTGGCGGCCTCGATGAGGAGGTGGTGGCGGGTGAACGGGACCTTGTCGGTGGTCGTCGCAATGCGGTCGAGGGTATCGCGGGCCTGCACCGGGGTGATGAGCCTGTGGCGGGAGGCATCGGAAACCACCCCGCGAATGCGCTCCAGGCCGCGAGCGAGGCTTTCGACCGCCACATCGGTCATCAAAACGCGAACACCCCGCGAAGCGAGGGCGTGGGCGATGCCGCTGCCCATCACGCCGGCACCGATGACGACGGCGTCATGAATCGGGATCGCAATTCCGGCTGCGGCGGGGCGTTTGGCGGCTTCTTGGCGTTTGAAGAAGAGGTCGATGAGCCGGGAGGTGTCGCGGTTTTGGATGAGCTCGGCCGCGGCTTCGCGTTCGAGCTTCAATCCATCGTCGATTTCGCCATGAGCGGCCCGCGTGACGACGTCGATGGCTTTGGGGATGGCCGGGTAAAGGCCGCGAGTTTTGGCGAGCACCTTCTTTTTGGCAAAATGGCCGATCAGACGCGAAAAGAGGTTCTCGAGGTGAAAACGCGGCGCGGGCCGTTTTTCGCGAACCAGCCTGCGGGCGAGCTTTTCGAGGTTTTCCGGTGCCACGACATGGCTGACGAGGCCGGCGTGCTTGGCGGCGTGGGCACTGAGGAGTTTGCCGCTGGTGATGAGATCAAGCGCTTTTCGCACGCCGATGAGCCTCGGCAGCCGGGTTGAGCCGCCCCAAGCCGGGAGGATGCCGAGCTGGGTCTCTGGCAGGCCGATTCGGGTCGATTCATGATCGCTGGCGATGCGCCAATCGCAGGCGAGGGCCACCTCGAAGCCGCCCCCCACCGCCGCGCCGTGAATGGCAGCGATTTTGGGGATTTTGAGCCTCGCCAGCCGGTCGAAAACGGCCTGGCCCAGCCAGATGAGGTCGTTCACCCGGGCGTGGGGCATGCGGCGGATGGCCTTCAGGTCCGCCCCGGCCACGAAGATGCGGTCCTTGCCACTGCGGAGGACGAGAGCCCGCACGCGGGTGTCGTGTTCGAGGGTTTCGAGGTGGTGGTTGAACTCGCGGAGGGTTTCCTCGTTCCAGACGTTGGCGGGTTTGCCGGGGGAATCGAAGACCAACCAGGCGATGCCGTCGTGATCGACATCGACCCGGAAATGATGCGCCGGAGCGGAATGACCGTGGATGATTTCCCAAAGGGCGTGCGGCGCATCGTGGAGCACGTCAGGACGGTCGGAGAGACTCGTTTTCATAGCCTACTAAGGTTGTTGCAGGCTCTGATGGTGCCGGGGTGGGAAGGTTCAAAGAGTCCTGAGGCAGTTCACATCCCGGGATGTTTGGCGGGCAGGCTCAGGATGGGGAAGATCGAAGCAATCAAAGTCGTCGCGTGGAGGAACGATGGGGAAACAGGATGGACAAGCCAGGATTTCTATTGTATAGTAATTACGAATTATACATTTAAGTTAAAAAAAACAGAGTGTTAATTTTATAACACCGTATTGAATCTAATTTCCAGATATAGAGCACCCAGTTCGCTCTGCCTACCGACAGGCCATGAAAACTCTCTTCCAAGCCCGCTCCAGCCAAAAACTGAAGTCCGCCGCCCTCGTTGGGACCGGAGTGTCCAGCGTGGCACGGCTGCGGGAGGTTCATGAGTGCACCATCCTGGCTTTCCACGGCATCTGCGAAGGCATGGGTGCCGAGGGGGTGCTCGACGGGTCGCTGCATCTGCCGCAGGAAATCTTCCGGCGAGTCTGCGCCTTCCTCGCTTCGAATTATCAAGTCGTCCGGCTGCAGGACCTAGTGAACCGGCTCAAAGCGGGCGAGAAACCGGAGCCAAACTCCGTCGTGCTCACTTTTGACGATGGTTACGCATCGAATTACCACCTCGCCTGGCCGGTGCTTCGGGAGTTCCATCTTCCCGCAACCATCTTCCTCGCGACCGGCTTTTTAGATGGCACGGAAAGGCTGTGGTTTCAGCGTCTCGATCAGGCGCTGAACCGTTCCAAACGTCCGTTTGTGGAATGGAAGTTCTCCCACGGCAAGGAACGCCTGAAGCTGTCGCACCGCGAGGACCGTCACAAGGCCCTCGACCGCCTGCTTCCCGAGCTCAAGCGCATGCCGGACGAGGATCTCCTGGGTGAGATCGACCGCATCGAGCAGGCCCTCGAGGTTTCACCTCTTCCCGCCGATGAACTGCCCGAGCCGCTGCGCCCGATGACCTGGGATCAAGTGCGCGAAATGGCCGCAAAGGGACTCGTGGACTTCGGTGGTCACACTCACACGCACCCCATCCTCAGCCGCTGCAGCCCGGAGGCGATGCGCGGGGAGATTTTCATCTGCCGCGATCGGATGCAGGCCGAGCTGGGGCACGCGCCAAAGCTCTTCGCCTATCCCAATGGCGGAGCCGCGGACTACAAAGCGCTAACGATGGACCTGCTGCGCGAGGCGGGCTTTCAAGCCGCCTGCTGCACCCGCTTCGGCCGAGTCGAAAAGGACGCCCCATTGATGGAGCTGCCGCGTTACGGCTCGCCGGAATCCGTCTGGGAGGCGGAGGCCACCGTTTCGGGGGCTTTTGAGGCGGTCAAAGCGTGGCGTGAGACCGCCAGGAACACCCTGGGGAGCTTGCTGCCATGAAGTCGATCCTCATCCATACTTCCAAGGAGGCCGCGTTGCCGCTCCCGTTCATGCCGCACCGGGCTTTGCAGCCTGCCGCTCCGGCACAGCTCCCGGCCATGGCCAAGGACAAGCGTCCCACGATCCTGCACTTTACCTACAGCATCGGCGGTGGTGGTGCGGAGGCGATGCTGGTGAACCTCGTCGAGTCGCTCGATCCCACCCAATTTCGCACGGTCGTCGTGGCCGTGAATGCCAGCCCGTGGCCGCATGCCGCGAAGCGCCTCCACGATGCCGGTGCGGCTTTGCACGACCTCGAAGGCGAGGCCTATCTGCAACGCAGCACGCTCGCCCGCCTGCGCATGGTGCTCCATGCCGAGCGGCCGGACGTCATGCAAACCTGGATGCATCATGCCGATCTCGTTGGCGGCTGGATGGCACGCATCGCCAGCGTCAAAAAGGTGCTGTGGAGCATTCACTGCCGCGAGATTCATCGCAACCCGGGCGAGAGCGCCGCGAAGAGCGCCTTCTTCCGTCGTGCCCTCGGCCTCAGCTCGAAATTCATTCCCTCGCGCATCCTTTCCTGCTCCGCCGCCGCCATCGAAGACCATGTGAAGATGGGCTACCCACGCAAAAAGATGCTGAGGATCCCCAATGGCATCGACGCCAGCCGCTTCCGCCCCTCCGAGCAGGCCCGCGCCGCCACGCGTGCCGAGCTGGGCATTCCCGATGGTGCACCGCTCATCGGCTATGTGGGCCGTTTTCATGAGATGAAGGACCTGCCCACCTTTTTCCGTGCCGCCGCCCTTTTGCAGCAAAAAATGCCCGAGGCGCATTTCGTGCTCTGCGGCGGTCTCGAGGTCGAATTGAGCGAAACCGAACGCGAAGCCTTCGCCACGATTCCAAATCGCTCGCAGGTGCGCTTCGTGCCTTTCCGCGCCGATCCTTGGAACCTGTATCCGGCCTTCGATATCTTCACGCTCTCGTCTCGCACCGAAGCCTGCCCGATGACCGTCATGGAGGCGATGGCCTGCGGGGTGCCATGCATCACTACCGATGCCGGTGATTGCTCACGCCTTCTCGATGAAGTTGGCCACACCGTGCCGCTGCATGATGCTCCCGCGCTTGCCAAGGCCTGGAAAGTCACCGCCTCGCTCGATGCGGCCACTTTGCACCAGATCGGCGAGCTCTCACGCCAGCGTGTGATCGAGCGGTTCACCATCGCCGGGGCCACCGAACGCTACGCCGAGACCTACGCCCGCCTTTTGAAGATTCCTCAATGACCCGCCTGCCCCTGATCATCCTCATTTTGATGCTCTGCACCTCCGCACACGCGGCGGTGAAGCCCGTCATCTGGCTGGTGGATGGCATGACGCGGGTCTCCCGCGAGGAAAAACCGCGCCCGGCGAAGAATCTCGTGCTCCATGCCGCCCGCGGCGAGTGGGAGCCGCTACAAGCCATCATCCACGCCTCTCCAGCGCAGCTCAAGCAGGTCGATGTGGATGCCGCCACGATCCTGCATGAATCCGGCACTGGTTTGCCCGCGCCGGAGATTTTTCACGAGCACTACGTCCGCGTCAGCCAGAGCACGATGAATGCCCCGCTGCCTCCGGGCGAGTATCCCGATGCGCTGCTGCCGCTCGACATGCCCGCCGAACCGCATCCCGAAGTCGAATCGATCAATCAACCCTTCTGGGTAGATGTCTTCGTGCCTTACGACACCGTCGCCGGTGATTACACAGGCACACTGCGTTTCCGCCTCGTCGATGGCACCAGCCTCACGGCGAACTTCACGCTGCATGTGTGGAATTTCGATCTGCCCGTCGTGCCGCGCCTGCGTACCTCCATCATGACCACGCCACGCCGCGTCTCGCAGGTCCATGGCCTTGAGTATGACGGCTCTCGCTTCTCGCTCGAGCACGCCCAACTCCTCAATCAATACTACGATGTGCTCGCCCGGCATCGCCTGGCCATTGATCAGATCCACGGGGCGCTTCCCGAACCCGATGGCAGCCTCAACGAGGAAAAAATCGAGCGTTCGCTGCGCAAGCACCTGCTGCATCGCCACGCCAGCACCATCAGCATTCCCATCTGGCCGGATTGGCCCTTCAAAGACCCGCTCGGCAAAGATCGCGAGGCCGCGATGAAGCACGTCGCCACCTATGCCAGCATCTTGGCAAAGATCCGCTGCGCCGGCCGCGGCTACGTCATCATGGGCGATCTCGATGAGCCGAATGATGCCGATGCCTACGCCACCGTGCGCCGTTGGGGTGAATTCTTCAACGAAGTTGAAAAAAAGCACGCTGTGAAAGTGCCGTTGCTCGTCACCGAGCAGCCTGCGACGGAAAAAGCTGCCTGGGGCAAGCTGCATGGCAGCGTGGACATCTGGTCCGCCCACTTCAGCAGCATCTGGGATGACATGGAATGGGCTGGCGGCTCGCATGAGATCTTCGCCCGTCGAAAAACGGGCGAGGAGGTGTGGGGCTATGCCGCGCTCGTGCAGAACTCCGAAGGCTGGGACAAGGCACACGGCCATCCTAAGATCTTCAAACACAGCCACTCGCCCGTTTGGTGTACCGACTACCCGGCCATCAATCATCGCCTCGCGCCGTGGTTGTTCACGAAGCATGGGATCACCGGCTTCACCTACTGGGACACGCTCTACATCGCCGATGGCGTCGATCCGTGGAAGGATGCCGGCACCTTCCGCAATGATGCCGCGGAGCTCACTTACAATGGTGATGGCTTCTTCATCTATCCCGCCACGAAGGAGCGGCATGGTCGCGATGCTCCGGTGGCTTCCATCCGCCTCAAATGGCTCCGCGAGTCCGTCGAAGACTACGATTACCTCATCCTCGCCCGCGAGCTTGGGTTGGAAGAAAAGGCCCGCCAGCTGACCGAGACCTTTGCGCGAGGTTTTGGCGATTGGGATGATAACCTTCCAGCCATGCTCGAAGCCCGCACCACGCTCGCCGGCCTCATCGAAAAGGCCTCCGAGCGCCGTCACACCGCCGATGCGAAAGGAGTGAAGCCATGAAAAAGATCGTCGTCCTCACTGCCGATGCGAACACGCTCATCTACCATCGTGGTGATCTGATCCGCGATTTCGCTGCGCATGGCTGCGAGGTCACCACCAGCGCCGCGGAGGACTATCCGCATGTGCGTGAATTTATGGAGAGCCTCGGAGGCAAACACCGCGCCATCCGCATGGTGCGCTCGCAGATCAATCCCCGCCGCGATCTCGATACCTGGCTCGACATGTGGCGTCTCTTACGCTCCGAGAAGCCAAAGGCGCTATTCGCCTACACCATCAAGAGCGTGCTCTACGGATGCCCCATCGCCCGCCTCGCTGGTGTGCCGAAGATCTACGCCCTGCTCCCCGGCCTCGGCTTCACCTTCGTCAAACCGGTCACGTGGAAGCAAAAAATCCTCTCCGCCATTTCCAAGACCCTGCACCGCTTCGCGCTGCGCCGTGCGGATGTCATCTTCATGCAAAACGAGGATGACCGGCAGCTCTTCACCGAGCTGAACCTCCTTCCGAAAGGAGTTCCCGTGCATGTCACCGCCGGCAGCGGCGTGAACCTCGATGAGTTCCCGCATGCTCCGATCACCGAAACGCCGAAAACCGTGCGTTTCTGCCTCGTAAGCCGTTTGCTCATCAGCAAAGGCGTTCGCGTGTTTGCCGAAGCGGCACGTCGCATTCGCCAAAGGTTCCCGAATGCCGAATTCCATCTCATCGGCCCCTTCGATCCGAATCCCAACCGCGTCGAAGAAAGCGAAGTCACTCAATGGGTGACCGAAGGCACCCTCACGCATCACGGCATGGTGAAGGATGTCGCCAGCCTGATCCAGACGATGCACATCCTCTGCCTGCCAACGTGGTATCGCGAAGGCGTGCCACATGCCATGCTCGAAGCTCTCGCTACTGGAAGGGCCGTCATCACGACGAATTCTGTCGGTGCCAAGGAATGCGTCACACTCACCGCGAAGGGCGAACAACAACGCAAAGCCTCCAAAAGCCTCATGGAAGGCGAAAACGGCTTCCTCTGCGCTCCGCAATGCATCGACGCCGTCGAAGCCGCGATGGCCTTCTACCTCGAAAACCCAACGCAAATCGCCCTTCACGGCCAGAGCAGCCGCCAGCTCGCCGCCGATGTCTTCGATGTCCGCCTTGTGAACGACATCATCCTCCGCGCCATGCAGCTCAAAGGAAGTCCTCGATCCTCGGAAGACGTTTCCATCGCAGAGCCTTCGTCCTTTGTCATTCCACATTCGTCATTCTAACTCATGGCCATCCCCTACAGCGTCCCAGGATACCCGCCCCAAGCCGGCTTTGGAGCCGAGCTGACGCTCGTCCCGACGCGTCCGCTCGTGCCGATGGCGCCCAACGCAGGCATGCAGGCACCGGCCGTCTATCATCCTGGCATCTCGCCCGTTTTTGATCCGCATGCCTTTCTGCCGCCGGTGAAGCCCGGCGAGTTCGATGTGCAGTCTCTCATCAGCATCCCTGATCTCATCCGCTACATCCGGAAACGCTGGTTCCTCGGAGCGCTCGCCGGGCTGCTGCTCGGCATCGGCGTTTTTTATTACCTCGGCATGGGCATGAAGATTTATCAGGCCGAGTCACAGATCCTGCTCAGCCTCAAGACGGACAATCCTTTTGGCCTCGACGGCGTCTCGAACAGCATCGTGTCCGATTTGAGCGCCCCGATGCTCGTGAACAATCATCGCACCGAGATGACCTCCCGGCGCTTCATGGAATACTTCGCCGATCACTACCCGCAGACCACCGTCGAGGTCGTGGCAAAGCGAGAGTCCGAGACGCTCGGACGCAAGGACCAGTTCCTCAAGTTGCTCGGGCTCTACAAGCCGGGAAAACCCGCCCCCGCCCGCGAAACCTTCATCGAGATCCTCTCCAGCAATGTCGCCGTCGAGCCGCTCAAGGAATCCCACGTACTCCGCGTGCAGGTGCGTGATCGCGATCCTGAACTGGCCGCGTCTTTGGCAAATCGCTATGTCGAATTCTACATCGAATACGTCGGCGACAACGAGGCGCAGCTCAGCGAGGACGCCTCCGACTACCTCCGCACGCAGTCGACCGAGCTTTTGAAACGTTTGCAAGAGTCCGAGCAGAAGCTCGCCGAGTATCGTCGTGCCAACGGCATCCTTGAAGATGTCGAGAGCAACGACGTCTCCGGCGAACGGGTGCGCCAGCTCAACGCCGCGCTCACCGAAGCACGTGTGCGGCTCACCAGGGCTGAAAACGATTCGCAGGCCCTTAATGCCGCTCTCTCCGCCGGTCACAGCATGCTCGACGTCCGGTTGATCGCCGAGAATCCCACCGTCGCCGACACACGGAAGAACCTGGAAGCCAAGCAGGCGGCTCGTTCCGCGCTGCCACAGCTCGGCCGTCGTCATCCCACCATCATCGCGCTCGACAATGAGATCGCCACGCTCCAGGCCGCGCTCGACAAGGCGGTGAAGTCTGTTGTTTACATGATCCAGGAGGAGGTCAAAACCCAGCAGCGGCAGGTGGCGGATTTGCAAAGCCAGCTCGGCTCCGCCCAGGGCGTGGCCGTGGATGCCGGTGGCAAAAATGTGCAGCTCAAAATGCTCAATGACGAGGTGCGCCTGAACCGCGAGATGTATGAAAAGGTCGAGCAGCGCCGCAGTGCGGCTACACTCACCGGCAAGTTCCGAGGCAGCGGCCTGCTGCGCATCGCTGACCGTGCCGTGGCACCGGAAAAGCCTGTGAAGCCCAGCAAGCCGCTCGCCGCCGTCGCTGCTGCGATGCTTTTTGGACTCAGTTTGATCGGCCTGCCGATTGGCTGGGGCCTAGCGGAAGATCATCTGCCTGCGCTGCTGAACTCGAAGTCCGCGACGCAGCCGCATTTCGAAAAGGAAATGGCCGCCCGGGCCTCCGCCATGAGCTACGCCACCCAGCCGCTCACCCGTCCGGTGTATGCGCTGCAGCCTCAGGCACCGTCGCCCGTCACCGGCGTATTGCCCTCACCCTTCACTGCCACCGCTTCGCAGCCGCTGCGGCAGGCTCCCGCGCCACAGCTCTCTCCCTTCACCGCCGCGCCCGCTCCCCAGCCTGTCGCATCTTCACTTCTTCGCCCCGCCGAAAAGGATCTCACCACCATCGCCCGCCTGCCTTATGTGCATGCGAACTCGCCCGAGTCCATCCTCGCCCAGCTCCTCAAACCGGAGCCCATCGGGGCCAGCAGTACGCTGCATCATCTCACTGGCACTCTGGAGCGGCAGGCCGCCTCTCGCGGCAGCAGCGGCGGCGTGATCCTCATCACCAGCACCGAACCTCGCGAGGGCAAGACCCTCGTCGCCTCCACCCTCGCCGCCGCGCTTTGCCATCAAGGCCGCAGCGTCTTCATGATGGAGTGCAATCCTTCGTCTCCGACTGTGCACGAATGGTTCCCCCGCACGCGAGGCTTTGAAGCCTGGGCAAGTGACCTCGAAGCCCTCCGCTACAGCCATACCAATCTCTTCCTCCTTCCCGGTCGTGATCTCCCCGCTCACGCCACCAATGAGTTGCTCGACGGCTATCGCACCTGGATCGACCGTGCTCGCTCGCAGGTTGATTGGATCATCCTCGATGCCTCGCCGCTGCTCAAAGCCTTCGCCAACGTCGCCCCGCTCGCCCCGCTCGCCACTGATATCATCATCGTGAGCCACCCAGCCCTGACCGCTCCCGCCAAAATCCGCGCGGGCATCGCTCTCCTGCAACCCATGATGTCCTCCAGCGCCCTTCGCGGCATGGTCCTCAATGGCGTGTGACGCGATCGCAGTCCGGAAAACCAAGGCTTACTACAAGTCAGGGAGTTTGGCATTTCCCATGTTGAGCGCCACTGAAATACCCACACTCTGCCAGCAGCACCTCGAAGCCCATCTGATTTCCACCAGCTACCACTGCACCACGCACAAAGGCCAGCACGGCATCGACGGCGATGGCGAACTGGCGAGTGAGATCGAGTGGAAGCCGCTGAATCAGTGAAGTGGAGGTGAGAATGACGAATGAGGAAGGGCGAATGACGAAAGAATGCCAAAGCTCGAATGTCGAAACGCCGTCGATGTAGCGACGGTGATTTCGAGCTTCGGACTTACCTCGTCATTCGTCAGTCTGGTTTCGTCATTCCTGGCCGTCGAGCATTCACTCGCCCGGCAGCGGCTCCTTCGGCCAGGTCTCCACCCATGGCAGGCCGTAGGCGTTCAAGTCGGCCATGAAGGGATCGGGATTGAGCTGCTCGACATTCCAGACGCCGGGCTGGCGATACTCGGACGGATTCGTGAGGAGTTGGCGGGCGGCGATCATGGCGGGGACGCCGGTGGTGTAGCTCACGCCCTGCGAATTGGTCTCCTTGTAGCACTCCTGGTGGTCGCAGATGTTGTAAACGTAGTAGCGCTTCGGCTGGCCGTCCTTGCCGGTGCCTTCGATCCAGTTGCCGATGCAGGTCTTGCCCTTTGTGTCGGGGCCGAGTGTGCCGGGCTCCGGCAGCAGCGTCTTGAGGAACTCGATGGGGATGATATCCACTCCCTTGTGCTTCACCGGATGGATGCCGGTCATGCCGACATTCACGAGCACTTCCATGTGCTTGATGTAAGCATCGCCAAAGGTCATCCAGAAGCGGGCGCGGCGCATCGGGATGTGCTTTGTGAGGCTCTCCAGCTCTTCGTGGTAGAGGCAGTAGATGTTCTTCGGACCGATGCCGTCCGGGAAAGGGAAGCTGCGCTTGATTTCGAGCGGCTTCGTCTCCACCCACGCGCCGTTTT
>JBJONJ010000345.1:0-5111 GCA_046051905.1 Verrucomicrobiota bacterium | reverse complement strand
CGGATCGTCTGGAAGGACGGCATGCGGGTCATTGAAGGCTGGGATGACTTTGACTCGGTTCAGGCAGTCGGAGACATGCGTGAGGAGCAGATGACCCGATTGGAAGCCCGCTCCTGAGCATGCTCGTTCATATCGACACTTCCGTTCTGGTGGCGGCGATGGTGACTTCTGAGGAATTCCATCCTGTCTGTTTCGCTCTCCTGAGACATCCTGATGTCAGCCAAGTAACGGGCATCTACTCACACGGCTTCACGGAAACCTTCAGCACGCTGACTGGCGGACGCAGGCGGGTCCAAATGCCTGCGGACATGGTCGCGGAGATACTACAGCAAGATTATCTGCCCAAACTGGTGCCTGCGAGCCTCGATCCTGCTGAAATTCTCCAAGCTATGAGCGAGACGAGAAGCCGGGGTGTTCGTGGCGGCGGCATTTTTGACTATCTGCACCTCGTGGCGGCCAGAAAAGCCGGTGCAAGCCGGGTTTACACACTGAACATCTCCAACTTCCGAGCCTTCCATCGCCCCGGTGATCCTGAGATTGTTCATCCTTCGACGATGTAGATGCGGGCGGCTGTGAGCGATCGCTCACCCGAAATCATGTGATTTCACGCTCACGCGGCGGGTTTCGTCGTAGCGCCAGGAGGTGATGGTTTGGGCGAGGACGGTGGTGGTGCCGTCGGCGCGTTGGAGTTTGCCGGTGATCTTCAAAAAGGGTTCCTGGGTGATGGTGAGGCGGCGTTTCTCGAAGAGATCGCTCGGGACGAAGGCGTTCGCGATGCCGCTCTCGTCTTCGAGGCTGATGAAGCAGTGGCCGTTCGCAGTGCCGGGGCGCTGGCGGCAGATGACCATGCCGATGATCGTCACGCGGCGGCCATGCGGCAGCGTGGTCAAAACACGGGCGCTGCTTGCTTTCGGGATTTGCGGACGCACGAGCGCCATCGGATGCGGACCGACGGTGAGCGTGGTGGTGGCGTAATCGCTCGCCAGCCGCTCCTGGGGGCTCATCATGGCCAAAGGAGCCTCGCGCGAGTCTTCGAGGCGGCTGAGCAAGTCATCGTGCAACGGTGCCTCGACATCCCACAGGGCGCTGCGGCGGTGATGACCGAGCGCATTGAGTGCTCCGGCCTGCGCGAGCACGCGGCGCTCATCTTTGGCGAGAGTGCAACGGCGCAAAAAGTCGCGCAGATCTCGCAAGGGGGCTTTTTGGCGTTCGGCGATGATTTGGACGAGGGCAGCATGGCTCACACCTTTGAACTGGTTCAGGCCGAGGCGCAGCGTGGTGTCATCGATGACCGTGCACTCGATGTCTGAGGCCGCCACGCACACGGGCAGCAGGCGCAGGCCGTGCTGCTTCGCATCGCGCACGAGCGTGGCGCTGGAGTAAAAGCCCATCGGCTGGCAGTTGAGCAGCGCGGCATAGAATTCAGCGGCGCGATGCACCTTCAGCCACACGCTGGCATAGGCGAGCAGTGCAAAGCTGATGGCGTGGCTCTCGGGAAAGCCGTAAAGCGCGAAGCTGCGGATGCTTTTCACGATGCGATCTTGGATCGCGGGATCGACGCCCTTGCGCGACATGGCGGCGGTGAGCTTGTCGAGCGCCTTTGTCATGCGCTCCTCGCTGCGGTGAAAGCTCATCGCGCGGCGCAGCTCCTCCGCCTCGCTGCCGGTGAAGTCGGCGATGATCATGGCCATCTTCAGCACCTGCTCCTGAAACAGCGGCACGCCGAGCGTGCGAGCAAGAACAGGCTCGAAGTCGGGATGGATGTAATCGACGGGCTCCTTGCCGTTCCGGCGGTTGAGATACGGATGCACCATTCTGCCGACGATGGGCCCGGGCCGGATGATGGCGACCTCGACGACGACATCGTAAAAGCACGTGGGCTTCATCCGAGGCAGCGTGGCCATCTGCGCACGGCTTTCGATTTGGAAGACGCCGACGGTATCAGCCCGCTGCATGAGATCGAAGCAGGCGGGATCATCTTTGGGCAGTTGCGCGAGATCGACCGGCCTGCCACGCGAGGCGCTGACCTCGAGGGTCTTTTCAATCGCCGCCATCATGCCGAGGCCGAGCAGATCGACCTTGATGATGCCGAGGTCCTCGCAGTCGTCCTTGTCCCACTGCACGACGACGCGTCCCGGCATGCTCGCAGGCTCCAGCGGCACGATTTTATCGAGACCGGCAGTGCACAGCACCATGCCGCCGCTGTGCTGGCCGAGGTGGCGCGGCAATCCGTAGGCGAGGTGGTAGAGTTTGATCAAAGCGGGCAGTCGCGGATGGCCCTGCGGCAATCCGGCGCGGCGGATTTGCTCATCGAGCTGCAGCGTGTGCGGGAAGTCGCCGTTCGCATAGAGGTCGCTGAAGCGCTCGATGACGTCCTGCGGCAGGTGCAGCACCTTGCCCATCTCGCGCATGGCGCTGCGGCCGCGGTAGGTGATGACGTTTGCGGTCATCGCGGCACCGTGCGGCGCGAAGCGTCGATACACCTCCTGGATCACGCGTTCACGCTGCGTGCCGCTCGGCAGGTCGAGGTCGATGTCCGGCCAGGTGTTGCGGCCCTCGCTCAGGAAACGCTCAAACAGCAGGCGCTGCGCGATGGGATCGACATTCGTGATGCCGAGACTGTAGCACACGGCGCTGTTCGCCGCGCTGCCGCGTCCCTGCACGAGGATGCCGCTCTGCCTTGCCCAGCGCACGATGTCCCACACGACGAGGAAGTAGCCGCTGAAGCCGAGCTTCGAAATGAGCCGCAGCTCATGATCGAGCTGCTGGCGCACCTCCGGCGTGATCTCGCGGTAGCGCTCGCGAGCGCCGATGTCCGTGCGCTCGCGCAAAAAGCTGTCCTGCGAATGCTCGGCGGGCACGGGATACTGCGGAAACTCGTAGCCGAGGTTTTCGAGTCCGAATTCGACGCTCTCGACGATGCGTTGTGTGCTCGCGAGTGCTTCCGGCAGATCGTGAAACAGCTCGCGCATCTGCGCGGCGGATTTCAGGCAGCGCTCGGCATTCGGCGCGAGCCGCAGGCCTGCCTCATCGAGCGTGGTGTGATGCCGCAGCGCGGTGAAGGCATCCAGCAGCATGCGTCCCTCGGGCCGCGCATACAGCGGTGCATTCGTGGCGATGAGCGGCAGCTTCGCGGCCAAAGCGAGATCGCAGCAGCGGCGCACGCGGTCATTTTCACGCGGCACGCGGTGGCGATGGAGTTCGACGAAAACATGCTCGCGACCGAAAATGCGTTTCAAGCACTCCAGAGCCTCCAAAGGCTCGTTTTGGCTCAAAACGCCGTCTTCATCGCCGGTGAGCACGCTGAGGCCTTCCGCGAAATTTTCGAGCGCGGCCCATGAAACGCGGCTTTCACCCTTCGCCGCCTGCAAATGGGCCTGCGTGAGCATCTGGCAGAGGTTTTGATAGCCGCGACGCGTGCGCACGATGACCGGCAGCACGCAGCCGCACTCCATCGTGAGCTCGCAGCCCGTGATCGCACGCAGGCCGAGTTCCTTCGCCTTGTGATGCGCCCGTGCAGAGCCGTAAACACCATCGCGATCCGTGAGCGCGATGCTTTGCATGCCCAGCTCCGCCGCCCGCGTGACCATCTCCTCCGGCGAGGAAGCACCACGAAGGAATGAGAACGCGGTGCGGGCGTGCAGTTCCGTAAACATGAGATCAATGAGGGGGATGCGGCAGCCTTGCTGCCATCCAAAGCGGGAGAATGCGCCCGCTGGATCAATCGGGAGTGATGACGGGAATCAATTGCCGGCCGTGACGGCGGTAGATTTTGAAATCCGAGTCGAGAGTCAGCAAAGGCAGCCGGGGATGGACCTCGGAGAGGCGCACCAGGCAGGCATCCGCTAGGGACATCGGCACATCGTGATAGCGGTCCATCATGCGGCTGATGACGGCGGCGTGGTCTTCGAGATGAAACGACAGATCGAACACCCCGTCAGCCAGCATCGCCCGCAGACGGCTCAGATGCCTCGACTGGCGGCGCAGCAAGAACCACGCCTCGCTGATCACCGCCTCGCAGGTGATGACCGGGCCGTCATGCTGGCAGAACTGCTCCGTGGCCCATGCGTGATGAGCCTCGTCACTGGCGAGGTAGGACACCAACGGGCCTGAATCGAGCAAGACGCCGAGATTAGCGGCCATAGCTGGCAAGATGGCTGGGATTGGATGCCAGATCAGGGATGCCCGTCGGCCCCGCGTCCTGGTATTTCTTCAGCCTGTCATGCAGGGAGGGCCGCGCTTTTTTCCTGGCCGCAGCCTGGCCACCGTGAGGCAGCGCCTGCATCAAAAGATCACGCACCACGGCAGACTTCGTCTGCTTGCGGCTGCTGGCCGCCGCGTCGAGCGATGAGTTCAGGAACTCGGGCAGCTTGATGGTGATCGTTTTCATGGGTGAAGTGTAATACCGGTCCGGGGGATGACAATACTCAAAATGCAGCTCCTCTGAAGCTACCCATACCTTCCCTCCACACGCCAGACTTCATGCTCACGCACGAGACGGTAGAGTGCGCCGTCGTCGGTGGCGGCGTCCCAGATTTCATGCTGCCAGGCCTGCTGCGTGTCCCACCACTCGCCGGAGAGAAACCACGGGCCGCTGGCCGAGATGAGCGGCTTCGTTTCACGATCCAGATGCAGCGCCACCGGTCGCCAGCTCTGCCACACGAGCCTCGCTGGACGCGGCGGGCGAAAGCGCTGCAGCGGCGGGCCGCCCGCTGTGTGCTCGATGGATGGTGCGGGTGCGTCGAGGAAGTTCACCACGCGAAACGCATCCACGCGACGCGAGGGCAGCAGCTCCGCGCGACCGACGCGACCTTTGCCGAGCAATGCCTCAAGCGCGGAGAGCGTCTCGGCGAAGCGGTTCGGATCTCGCAGGCCTTGATCAAAAAGTCCGCCCTGGCTCGCAGCGGCACGCACGGGCACGATTTCGAGCGAGACGAAGATGATGGGCGCGGAGGCTTTCACGCCCTCCAGTGCCGCTTCGAGCACGCGACCCAGCACCGCCTCATCACGCGTGGGCTCCGCGACACGCAGATCACGCTCGTGCATGCTGCGATCCTCAAAACGCAGCCCCAGCATCAGCCTGCCTGCCACACGCCATGCCTCCGCCAGCC
>JBJONJ010000344.1:0-2521 GCA_046051905.1 Verrucomicrobiota bacterium | reverse complement strand
GACGCCGAGTTTGACCGCGCCACTTCCGCTCCTTTCGAGATCCATACAATGCCGCTGATGAACGCCGAGAAGCCGAAAGCAAAGAAGCGGAAATAAAAGAGCCCGGTTGCTGAGCAACCGGGCTTCTTCAAAAAACGAGATTTGAATCAATCCCCGCCGCCTGCAACCTTCGGCGAGTTGCCGAGGGCTTCTTTGACGGCGGCGACGGCGTAGTCGCGGTTGAGCTTGGTGATCCAGCGGACGCTGATCTCCTTCGGGCAGGCGGCTTCGCACTCGTATTGGTTGGTGCAGTTGCCGAAGCCTTCTTTGTCCATTTGGCGGACCATGCCGAGCGTGCGGCGGTCTTTCTCGGGCTTGCCTTGTGGCAAGGTATTGAGTTGACCGGCTTTCGCGGAGACGAAGAGCATGGCGCTGGCGTTTTTGCACGCGGCCACACAGGCACCGCAGCCGATGCAAGCAGCGGCGTCCATCGCGGCATCAGCGACTTCTTTGCCGATGGGCAGCGCATTCGCGTCCTGAGGGGCACCGGTGCGCACGGTGACGAAGCCACCGGCCTGCTGGATGCGATCAAAGGCACCACGATCGACGACGAGGTCTTTGATCACGGGGAAGGCCTTCGCGCGGAAGGGCTCGACCCAGATGGTGTCGCCCGTGCGGAACTTGCGCATGTGAAGCTGGCAGGTCGTGGTGGCCTTTTCAGGGCCGTGTGGCACGCCGTTGATCTGCATGGAGCACATGCCGCAGATGCCTTCGCGACAGTCGTGATCGAAAGCGACCGGCTCCTGACCTTTGGAAATGAGCCGCTCGTTCACGATGTCCATCATTTCGAGGAACGAGGCATGATCCGGGATGTCCGGAGCATCGATGTCCTGGAAATGACCGGGCTGGCCTGCGTTCTGACGCCAGACTTTGAGGTGAAGATTGAGTTGGGACATGGGACGGGAAAGGAAGGCGTTTTACTTGTAGCTGCGGACGGCGAGGTGGACTTCTTCAAAGGTCAGCGGCTCTTTGTTGAGCGTGGGCTTGGCGAAGTCGCCGGTATAGCCCCAGGCGGCGGCGTAGCAGAAGTTTTCGTCGTCGCGTTTCGCCTCGCCATCGGGGTATTGGTGCTCGGTGCGGAAGTGGCCTCCGCAGCTTTCCTCGCGGTTCAGGGCGTCGATGCAAAGCAGTTCGGCGAACTCCATGAAGTCGGCCACGCGTCCGGCCTTTTCGAGCTCGGGGTTGCAAGCGTCGCCGCTGCCGGGGACAACGACATTCGTTTTGAACTCCTCGCGCAGCTCGGGGATGCGCTTCAGCGCCTCGGTGAGGCCGGCGCGGTCGCGGGCCATGCCGCATTTGTCCCAGACGAGGAGGCCGAGCTCGCGGTGGAAGCTGTCCACGCTGCGCTTGCCCTTGCTGTTGAGGAAACCCTTCGTCTGCGCGGTGCAGACTTCGAGCGCCTTCTTAAACTCCGGATGCTCGGCGGTGACGCTGCCGGGCTTCTGATGCACGAGATAGTTCGCGATGGTCGTCGGGATGACGAAATAACCATCCGCGAGGCCTTGCATGAGCGCGGAGGCACCGAGGCGGTTCGCGCCATGGTCGGAGAAATTCGCCTCGCCGAGCACGTGCAGGCCGGGGAGGTTGCTCATGAGGTTGTAGTCCACCCACAGGCCGCCCATCGTATAATGCACGGCGGGGTAGATGCGCATCGGCTGCTTGTAGCCGTCTTCGCCGGTGATCTTTTCATACATGGCGAAAAGGTTGCCGTAGCGCTCGGCGATGGTCTTCTGGCCGAACTGGCTGATGGCCTCCGCGAAGTCGAGATACACACCACGACCACCAGGGCCGACGCCGCGTCCTTCATCGCAGGCTTCCTTGGCAGCGCGGGAGGAAATGTCACGCGGGGCGAGATTGCCGAAGCTCGGGTATTTGCGCTCCAGGATGTAGTCGCGGTCTGCTTCAGGGATTTGTGCCGCTGGCTTGCCGACATCGGCGGCGTTTTTCGGCACCCAAATACGACCGTCGTTGCGAAGCGACTCAGACATGAGCGTGAGCTTGCTCTGATAATCGCCGCTCACTGGGATGCAGGTCGGGTGAATCTGCGTGTAGCAGGGGTTCGCGAAGAACGCGCCCTTCTTGTGCGCACGCCACGTCGCGGTGACGTTGCAGCCCATCGCATTGGTAGAGAGGTAGAAAACATTGCCGTAACCGCCGGTGCAAAGCAGCACTGCATCGCCCGCGTGCGCCTCGATTTTGCCGGTGACGAGATTGCGCGTGATGATGCCCTTCGCGTGACCATCGACGGTCACCACATCGAGCATTTCCGTGCGCGGATACATCTGCACACCGCCTGCCGCGATTTCCTTGTTCAAAGCCGAGTAGGCGCCGAGGAGCAATTGCTGGCCAGTTTGACCGCGAGCATAAAACGTGCGGCTCACCTGAGCGCCGCCGAAGGAGCGATTCGCGAGCATGCCGCCGTATTCGCGGGCAAAGGGCACGCCCTGCGCCACGCACTGGTCGATGATGTTCACGCTGACCT
>JBJONJ010000343.1:0-7907 GCA_046051905.1 Verrucomicrobiota bacterium | reverse complement strand
GTGCGCATCGGCGCGAGCGGCGGCAGCGCGGGCGCGTGCAGCAGCCTGTGGCTGGCTTTTCACCCGGACCTGGCCGAACCGAAGAGCAGCGATCCGATTGCGCGAGAGTCCACGCGCTTGTTTTGTGCCTCCGTGGCCGGTGCGCAGACCACGCTAGACCCGCAGCAGATGAAGGAGTGGACGCCGAACAGCAAGTATGGCGGTCACGCGTTCCTTTCGCTCACCGGCAAAGACCGGCCCACGTTTGAGGCCTTCCTCGCCGCGCGTGAGAAGATTCTGCCGTGGATCGCTGAGTATTCGCCGTATGCGCTCGTGAGCGGCGACGATCCGCCGGTGCATCTCACCTTCAACGGTGTGCCGAACCTGGGTAAAGACGAGAAGGACCCCACGCACACGGCGAACTTTGGTGTGAAGCTGCAGGAGCATTGCAAAGCCAACGGAGTGGCCTGCGAACTTTACTACCCTGGTGTCGAGGGCGTGGCGAAGAACGCCGTGGAGTATCTGGTGAAGAAGCTGAAGGAGTAAGCCTCACCGGTTGCGCAGCGCCTTTTCAATCAGGGCGTAGGCCTCGAAGCGTTCGGCATCGGGGAAGTCGTGGTCCGAATCAGGATGGCGGACCACGATGCGGCCGGCGGCCTGGTGCAGTTCATAGACGGGTTCCGCGGCGGCCACGATGCGGTCCACGCTGTCATGGCGGAAGTTTGCATCACGCAATGGGGCGTTGATGAAGAGGTGTCGTGGGGCGAGGGAGGCGATGAGTTCGTAGTAGTCCCACGGCACGTCCTGGGGCCGGCCAAGGTAATCCTGCATCCTCATCATGTAGCGGTCCTGCACGTAGCCTTTGATGTTCCCGCCGTAGTAGTCGAGCAGCGAGTCAAAGCCACAACTCGTGACGACGACCTTGATGCGAGGCTCAAAGCTGGCGGTGAAGATCGAATTGTGCCCACCGAGCGAGTGACCGATGGCGGCAAAACCGGCGTTGGCATCGACGAAAGGCAGGGTTTCCAGGTAGTCGAGCCCCCGGATGTTGTCCCAGATGGCCTTCATGGTGCCGCTGGGCATGTTGAGGGTTTTCAGGTCGGGCTGATACTTCGCCAGCAGGGGATAGCTAGGTGCCAGGGTGACGAATCCACGTTCGGCGAGTTCCGAGGCATACTGTCGATGCGGTTTGCCGCCGAGGCCGACGACGACATCATGGCCGATTTTGTTTTCGGTGGGATGCAGGCAAAGAACCGCAGGTGTCTTTTCGCCCGAGAGAGCTGTTTTGGGGATGCAAAGCCAGGCGGGAACGCGACCTCCCGGCTGCGAACTGTATTCGATGAGGCGGCGGACATAAGAACCGCAATCGGTCTCGCTGAGCACCTTTGCTTCGAGATCGCAGCGCAGCTCTTTTCCCGGTAAAGAGCCTGCGATGGACTGGAAGCCTTCGAGAGCGTCCCGGCGGCGCTTCTGCCATTCTTCGGCGTTTTTGGCAACCTGACCGTCCGGGTCGATTTGAAGCAAATTAGAACGGCTGAGCCCGCGAAGAGTGAGAACATCGGCGGCTAGGGCAGCGAGCGGCAGGGTGAGAGCGAAAAGAAAACGGCGCATGGTTTCCCATACGCCGTTTCGGAGGTCGATGTTGTGACCGGGTTGTTATTCCTCGTCCCGGCGTCCGCCCATCATCTGAAGAATGTAATAGAGGAAGGTGGCGAGGGAGCTGATGAAGGCCGCAACATAGGTCAGAGCAGCAGCATCGAGCACCTTGCCCATGGATTCGGTTTCCTGGCCGGGGGCCACGGCACCCGTGTGGGCGAGGATGCGTTTGGCACGGGCCGTGGCATCAAACTCGACTGGCAGGGTGATGAGCTGGAAGACCATCACGATGCCAAAGCAGATCGCCAGGGCAGGGATGGCGATTTTGGGCGCGAGGTAAAAGAGACCAAAACCGATGAACGGGATGGCCTGTCCGGCCATGGTGGTGATGCCGACGGCAGCCATGCGCCACTGAAGCGGAGCGTAGAGCTGCTTGTGCTGGATGGCGTGCCCGGCCTCATGAGCGGCCACACCCAGCGCGGCCACATTGGTGCCGTGGTAGTTCTCCTCGCAGAGCACGAGGCGCTTGTTTTGCGGGTCGTAGTGGTCGCTCAGCAGGCCCTGGGTGGGCACGACCTCGACGTCGTGGATATTGTTCAGGTCGAGAATGCGCCGGGCGATCTGCGCCCCGCTGAGGCCGGACATGGCGGGGACTTGCGAGTAAGTGTTGTAGGCGGCTTTGACACGCCACGAGGCCCACATGGCCAGCGCGGTGGTGCCCAGCATGATGAGGAGGTAGAGTGGATCAAAGTGGATCATGGTTTTTTAGGTGGTGGGTTTGGGGTGCGGACTCAATAGCGGAAAAACATGCGCTGAAAAGCCTGCGGTGGTTGCAATCCAGGGGCATTTTTCCCCACACAAAACGTCGGTTGCGCGGCGTTGAGGCGCGGCGCATGGATGCGTCCGCATGGAACAAGCTCCCGCCGATCCCAACGCCTCAATCGTCTGTCGCGTCACGCCCTGGTATTTCAAACGTCGCGCCATGATGGCGGCGATGTTTGCCTTCTTTGGCGCATACTTCCTTTACGATGGCAACGTCGGTTACCCTAAAGAGGTCGAGATCGCCAAGAAAAAGGAGTGGTTTAACAGTGAGTTTCTAGCCACCTTTGATGCCGCGAAGAAGGCCGGCACGCTTGACCAGTGGATTGTTGAGCAGAGGGCCAAGGGCATGCCCACCGGCACGGATGGTGAGCCGCCGAAGTGGGTGACTTACGCTGCGTCGAACGACTGGAAGGAGGACCCACATCACTACACGGAGCGGGAGATTGCGGAGCAGTTCTACTTTGGTTACGGCTGCTTGGCCGCAGCGCTGGCCGTGGGGGTGGTTGTGCTACTGCGTAAAAACACCGTGCTGCGAGGCGAGGCTGACCATTTTGTGACGCCCGATGGCGTGAAGGTGCTGTTTTCCGAGATTTTCCGCGTAGACAAGCGCAAGTGGGACAAGCAGGGCCTGGCCTATGCGTGGCACAAATCTGGCGGGGCAGGCCGGGAGAAGAAGGCGGTCATCGATGATTTGATGTATGGAGGAGCAGACCAGGTGCTCAACCGCCTGCTAAGCCGCTTCAATGGCGAGCTGATCGAAAAAGTGGCTGATCCCGAGTCGGCCGATATGCCTGCTGAAAATGTTGTCGAACCCCCTCGCCATGAGGCTGGATCGCCCTCCTGAAAAGCTGCAATTTTTTCTCTTGCCAAAACAGAGCCAGCCTCTAAAGCTCCGCCGCACTTACCACCCCCCAAACAAATGGCAGACAACATTCAAGACAAGGTCAAAGAAATCATCGTTGAACAGCTTGGCGTGAACCCCGAACAGGTTACCCCAGAGGCCAAGTTCATCGAAGACCTCGGTGCCGACTCCCTCGACACCGTCGAGCTCGTCATGGCATTTGAGGAAGAGTTCGGCATTGACGTTCCCGACGAAGAGGCTGAGAAGCTTCAATCCGTTGGTGATGTCGTTCGCTATGTTGAAGACCACGCCGAATAAGCAAGAAATACATCATTAACCAAAAAAGGCCTGCCGGTGAATCGACAGGCCTTTTTCTTTGATCTGATTGAGTCTTGGTTGAATCGGGCGAGGAGTTGCGGGGGCGCTTACCAACGATAACGAAGGTTGCCTCGGAAACCACGGGTGGCGTCTCCAAAGTCGGCACCAATGCCGATGTCGAACTTGGGCATGACGCGAAAGTAGCCGCTGAGGTCGAGAATCTTGCTGTCATAATTGTCTGCGCTGCTGACGGTTACTCCGGCTTGGACTTCGATGGCCTCGGTCGGGGCAAATCGAAGTGAAGGGCGCACATAAATGGCTCCGTCACTGAAGCTGGCAGTCGAATTGGTCGACTTCAGGTTGGCGTACTGTAGGCCTGCCTCGCCGCTGAATTGCAGGCGTTGGTCGATCAGTTGAGTGTGGAAACCCACGGCGGCCTGAACCGCCGCGAAATCGTAGTCACTGTTAGCGGTGTCGACTGTGCCAGCACCTTTTCCGCTGCCCCAAAACGCTCCAAACTTGAGGAACAAAGGTTCAAAAAGCGCCACGCTGAGCGTGCCGCCAATCGTATTCGCCCCATCAAGGCCCTTGTTCTTGGGTTGGAGGTAGCGGTAGTTAAATTCAAGGTAATTATAGTTCACAATGCCAGGGACAGCCTGAGCGTAACCCATGCCCATCGAACCGCCGTAGGTCCTCGGGGGCGGTGGGGGGGCACCGTAAGGATTGGTTCCTTGAGGGGGGAGTGCTTCCATGTTAGGGGGCGGCGCAGCATATGGATCGGTGTAACCGACCGGGGGCGGAGCCACCGTTCCGCTCACATTGGGTGGGGGGGTGGAGCTTGGGTAAGCGGGAACGCTTGGTGGAGGGGCTGTCATCGGAGGAGCAGACATGCCCATGGTGCCGTAGCCAGCAGGCGGAGGGATTTGTCCCCAGCCAAGTTGAAACGGACCAAGACTGGCAGCTAGAAGGAGAAGATGGGTCTGTTTCATGGCAAACCGAGAAGGGTTAATAGTTAGGAGAACTTAATTATTCTATCAACTCTATGATTTTAGCAATGATTTTTTGCAGCTCTCAAATACCAGCTCTTTGTATTTCCTCGTTAGCAATACTCAGGGCCCAGGGCCGGACCCGATGCGAGTTCCAGGCACACCAGGCTGGCTGCTTCGACACGCACGGGCCTGGTGCCGTGATGCGGTGCTGAGTTGGAGCTCATGCCCGAGGTATCAAAGACGAGCTGCCAGCGGCTGTTCACGGTCCCGGGTAGTATCAAATCGCTGCCGGTGCCGCGGCGGTTGAACAGCAGCAAGAGAGCTGGTTCACCTTCCATGCCATCCAGCAGAGCGCCAAAGGAGCAGCGGCTGGGATCATGCCATTCATCATGGCAGAGCAGGGAACCATTTCCATCCAGCCAGGTCACATCGCGAAGGCCTGTGGCAGGATTAAGACGTCCGTCAAAGTAGTCGAGCCGACGTAGCGTGCGGCGGTTGCGGCGCAGGCAGAGCATTTGCTGTGTGAAGGCTAGCATCGGCTCGTCGCAGTCCGTCCAGTCGAGCCAGCTCAGCTCGTTATCCTGGCAGTAGGCGTTGTTGTTGCCCTGCTGCGTGCGGCCGCGTTCATCGCCAGCATGGATGAAAGGCACACCGGTCGAGAGCAGCAGTGTGGCCATGAGGCTGCGGCGCAGGCGGGCACGCGTATCGAGCACCACCGGATCATCGGTGGGACCTTCGACGCCGCAATTCACGCTGTGGTTGTGGTCATCCCCATCACGATTTTCCTCGCCGTTCGCCATATTGTGCTTCCGCGAGTAGCTGACGAGGTCGAGCAGCGTGAAGCCGTCGTGTGAGGTGATAAAGTTGATGCCCGCCAGCGGCGGGCGACCGGTGCCACCGTAGATGTCCTGGCTGCCGCAGAAGCGCTTCGCGAACTCGGCCGTGGTGTCTCTTTCGCCTCTCCAGAACCTCCTCACGGTGTCGCGGAACTTGCCATTGAGCTCACGCCAAGGCGTGGGAAACCCACCGACCTGATAGCTGTCCATCTTCATGATGTCCCAGGGTTCGGCAATGAGCTTCACGCGGGACAAGACGGGGTCCTGCGCCACGGCGGCCAGGAAGGGCGCGTGCTGGCTAAAGTGATCATGCTCGTCACGGGCGACGGTGACGGCCAGGTCAAAGCGGAAACCATCCACATGCATCTCTGTGACCCAGTAGCGCAGGCTGTCGAGGATCAGACGCAGGCCCGCTGGCTTGGCAGAGTCCACCGAATTGCCGCAGCCGGTGACGTTGAGGTAATTGTGATCCGCATCCTGCCGGTAGTAGGTGGCATCATCGAGGCCGCGGAAGAGCATCGTGGGGCCGCGTGGATCGCCCTCGGCGGTGTGATTGTAAACCACGTCGAGGATCACCTCGATCCCGGCGGCGTGCAGGGCCTTCACCATGCCTTTGAACTCGCGGATCTGCTCCTGGGGATCGTGTGAAGACGCATATTCGCCGTGTGGGGCGAAGAAACCGAGCGTGTTGTAGCCCCAGAAGTTTGTCAGGCCGCGTTCGAGCAGGAAGGCATCATCCAGATGCGCATGCACCGGCAGCAATTGCACCGCGGTGATGCCCAGCTCGCGCAGGTAGTTCGTCACCAGCGGATTTGCCAGGCCCGCGTAGGTGCCTCGCAGGTGCGTCGGCAGGCCTGGATGCGTTTGGGTGAAGCCTTTGACGTGCAGCTCGTAGATCACCGTGTCCTGCCACGGCGTGTGCAATGGCCGGTCACCCTGCCAGTCGAAGGTTTCATCTACCACCACGCACTTCAGCGCCTGCGGGCCGTTGTCGATGCTGGCCGGCGGATGCAGCGGGTCTGGCGTGGTCAGCATGTGCTCCGCTGCATCGGGCTGGCCAACGATGCTTCGTGCATAAGGATCGAGCAGCAGCTTCTTCGCATTAAAGCGCTGGCCCTTATCGGGATGCCACGCACCCTGTGCACGGTAGCCATAGAGCGTGCCCGGTGCCGCCGCACGCACGGTGACGTGCCACAGATGGTTGTCTCCCTTTCGCATGCGGGCGCGGCCGATTTCTCGCCGCGCATCGGCCGGATCGTAGAGGCACAAATCCATCGCCACCGCATTCTGCGAGAATACCACGAAACGCATCCCCTCGGACGTGAAGGTCACGCCGGGCGTCAAAGGCTCGGTGGAAGTAAAAGAGACGGGCGGAAGCATGGGGGAGAGGTCAAAAGGTCAAGGCGTCAAAGGGGCAAGGAATCTGGAAAGCAGGCTTTTGACCATCTTGACGACTCTTGACCTTTTCTTGACGCATCACCCCCACAGCGATTCGGGATACACACCCTTGTTCACCAGTTCGCGGATGGAGCGGACAACGTCCGGCTTGTCGTCCGGGTAGGTCACGCCAAACCACGAGTCGTTCGACTCCAGCACACGCACATCGGCGATGCCGTTCTTGATCAGCGTGTTCACTTCCTTCGGCACATAGCACTCGGCCTTTAGATCGCTGCCACGTTCCTTCATGAACTCGGCAAAGGCGGCCCGCAGACGGCCGAAGATGTCCGGCATGAAGCCGAAGAAGTTCATCGAGACGACTTCATTGCCGGTGAGCGGCACGAAAGCGCCCTCGACCTCGCGGTTTTCAGCTCCGGTGGCCGTTTTGAAGATCTTCGTCATCTCCGTCACGTCCTCCAGCATGCCATCAGTGCCGCGAGTGCACACGCCGCGGGCCACGCTGCCGTGCTCGGAGAGGGTGTTTCGCAGGTAGTATCCGACCATCGAGTAGTGGCTCTTGCCGTCCGCTGGGCGTGGTGTGGTCAGATCGGCGGCGATCTTCGCGTAGGCATCCTTGCCGTAAAAATCGTCGGCGTTGATCATGAGGAAGGGCTCGTGCACGACCTTCTCGGCGGCGAGCAAAGCATGCGTGGTGCCCCAGGGCTTCGTGCGGCCCTCCGGCACGGTGAAACCTTCTGGCAGATCGTTCAGATCCTGAAACGCGTAGTCCACGGCGATGCGGCTGGCGAAGCGGGAGCCGATCTGATCTTTGAAAAGCTGCTCAAAGTCCCGGCGGATCACAAACACCACCTTGCCGAATCCGGCGCGGATCGCGTCAAACACCGAGTAATCGAGCATCACCTCCCCGCTTGGACCCATGGCATCGAGTTGTTTGAGGCCGCCGTAACGGCTGCCCATGCCGGCAGCGAGGATGAGGAGAGTCGGTTTCATGCGTGGTTGTTGGAAGAAGAGCACAAACTGTCCGGCGGGGTGGGCGGGGTTTCAAGTTTCAGGTTCCACGTTTCGAGAAGAGCGTCGTGGAGCGTCTTTCGAAGAGAGGTCGAAAGTCATTGCTTAAAGAGAACCAGC
>JBJONJ010000342.1:0-3639 GCA_046051905.1 Verrucomicrobiota bacterium | reverse complement strand
TCATGACAAGCGTTACCGCCTCATCGACTTCAAGCGCCTTCGCCGCAACGAGGCCGCCAAGGTTGTTGGCATCGAATACGATCCGAATCGCTCTGCCCGCATCGCGTTGGTCGAGTACAAGGATGGTGAGCGTGCTTACATCCTTGCTCCTTCCCAGCTCCAGGTCGGCGCCAGCGTCATGGCTGGTGAGAATGCTGCTCCCGAAGTGGGCAATGCCCTCCCTCTCGCCAAGATCCCTCTCGGCATGAGCATCCACAACATCGAGCTCGTTCCCGGTCGTGGTGGTGTCGCTGCCCGCGCTGCTGGTCAGGCCGCTGTTTTGAACAACCGCGAAGGTGAATACGCCCTCGTCCGCATGCCTTCCGGTGAAATTCGCAAGATCCTCGCCGTCTGCTACGCCACGATCGGCCAGGTCGGCAACATTGAGCACATGAACGTGGTCTCCGGCAAGGCTGGCCGCACCCGCTGGCAGGGTGTCCGCCCGACTGTGCGCGGTATGTGCATGAACCCCATCGATCACCCGAACGGTGGTGGTGAAGGTCGCTCCAAGTCCGGTGGTGGTCGCCAGCACCTTCTCAGCCCTTGGGGCCATGCGAAGGGCGAGAAGACCCGCAACAAGAAGAAGGCCACGGGCAAGCTCATCGTCCAGCACCGCAAAGGCAAGTAATCCACTTTTGACCCTCCGAATCCTCTTATGGCACGTTCCCTGAAAAAAGGCCCCTTCATTCAGCAAGCCCTCCTCGACAAGGTGGACAAGATGAATGAGTCCAAAGGCGGCAAGCGCCCCATCAAGACCTGGGCCCGCTCCTCCATGATCACGCCTGACCTCGTCGGCCACACCTTCCTCGTCCACAACGGCAAGGATTTCGTGTCCGTGTATGTCACCGAAAACATGGTCGGTCACCGCCTTGGTGAATTCGCCCTGACCCGTATCTTCAAGTCTCACGGTGCTGTCACTGTGAAGGCCGCCAAGTAATCCACTTCCTGTTCCGCCTCTCCCTCATGTCGATCTTCACCCCAGCACGTTACACCCTTGCACTGCTCCTCGCAGTGTGTGGCGTTGTGCATGGGCAGAACGACGTGAACCTCGAGCTTCGCGAACTTCACACCACGCTCGCCGTGGCTGCCCAGAAGATCCAGAAGCTCGAAGGGGACGCCGCCTCGGCCAAGGACAAGAACGACGCTCTAGCTCAGTCCGCCGCTGCGGCCAATCAGGAGGCCACCGAGCTCAAAGACCGCTATGAGAAGCTTCGCGGCCTCCTCGAAGGTCTGGGCATCTCTGCTCTGGAAAATTCCAAGGATCAGGCCCAAGAGCGGCTGTTGGCCGCATTGAGCGATCTCCGCCTCGTCAAGCAACAGCGCGACGAGCTTGCCCAGTCCCTCATGGAAGTCGCCGAGGCTAGTGTGAACCTCGCCCGCAGCGCTCCGAATGCCGATCCGGCCGCAGCCGACAAGCTCAACAAGACGCTTACTGCCGCTGATGGACTCCTCAGCAAGATCGGCAACACCGCTCCCGTCGAAGGCGCCGCCGGTGGTGATCTCCAAAACGCTCGCGTCGTCTCTCTCAAGCCCGAACTTGGCATCGCTGTTCTCAGCCTCGGCCGCAAAGATGGCGTGAAGCCCGGAATGCCATTCGAAATCTTCCGCGAGGACAAACCCATCGCCAAAGTGCTCATTACTGAAGTCCGCAATTCTGTCTGCGGTGCCATCGTCCAGGAACTCGCCGACAACACGGACCCCGTTCGCGTCGGTGACCGTGGCCGCGCCGAGACTGTTGCCCCCTCTTTCTAAACCACCCTGCTCAAGAAGCCTCTCCACGTTATGTCAGCCCCCACCGTCCGCTCCACATACAAGTATGCCCGGATCTCTCCGCAAAAGGCCCGGCAGGTCACCCGCGCCATCACCGGTATGCCAGTGAGCCAGGCCCTCAGCGTCCTCGACTTCACCCCGAAAAAGGGTGCATTCCTCGTCGGTAAAGCCCTTCGCTCCGCCGTCGCCAACGCCGAGAACAATCACGAGCTCGATGCTTCCGAAATGATCGTTACGAGCGCCGTCGCCACTCCTGGGCCTGCTCTTTCCCGCTTCATGCCGCGTGCACGTGGCTCGGGCGCTCCCATCAAGAAGCGTATGACCCACATTACTGTCATCATCGGTGCCAAGCCTGAAGAGGAGGCCAAGGCCGAAAAAGCCGCCAAGCCTGCCAAGAAGAAGGCCGCCAAGAAATCCGCTGAATAATCTCCGTCACTTAACAACTCGATCCGCACCTTATGGGCCAGAAAGTCAATCCAATCGGTTTCCGCCTCGCCGTCTCCAAAGACTGGCGTTCCAAGTGGTATGCTCCGAAGAAGGAGTTCGCCGATTCCCTTCACAGTGACATCTCCATCCGCAACTATCTCAAGGAAAAGCTTATGCAGGCTGCCTTGTCGAAAATCGTGATTGAGCGTGCCTGGAATCAGGTCCGTGTCACCCTGCACACCGCCCGCCCCGGTCTCGTCATCGGTCGCAAAGGTCAGGAAATCGAGGTGATGAGCCAGAAGATCTCCGAGATGTGCGGCGGTCGTCAGGTGAAGATCGACATCTTCGAAATCAAGCAGCCTGAGCTCGATGCCCAGCTCGTGGCCGAGGCCGTTACCGTGCAGCTTGAGCGCCGTATCTCCTTCCGCCGTGCGATGAAGCGTGCCGTGCAAACCGCCATGGACATGGGTGCTGAAGGCATTCGTATCCGCGTCGCTGGCCGTCTGGGTGGTGCTGACATCGCTCGTGCCGAATGGTATCGCCAGGGCAAGGTGCCGCTTCAAACCCTCCGTATCCCGATCGACTACGGATTCGCAGAAGCCAAGACCGTGTACGGCATCATCGGATGCAAGGTGTGGCTCAACCGTGGCAATGCTCCTGAGAATTCCCGCCCCCGTGACGAGCGTCGTCCTCGTCGTGACCGCAACGACGGTGGCCCTGGTGGCGCCGCTCCCCGCGGTGGTCGCGGCCGTCGCCCCGCGCCTGACGCTGTTCCTGCCGAGGCCCCTGCCGCCGAAGCTCCTGCCGCTGAGTAACCCACGTCTCGATTCATCCATCCCCACTTTTTAGACTCCCATGGCTCTTCTTCCTAGCAGAACCAAATACCGTAAGCAGCAGCGCGGCAATCGCGGTGGCAATGCCACCAGCGGCAACAAACTCGACTTCGGTGACTTCGGCCTTCAGCTTCTTGACCGCGGCTGGATCAAGAACAACCAGATCGAAGCCTGCCGTGTGGCTCTTACCCGCTTTTTGAAGCGTAAAGGTAAGGTTTTCATCCGCATCTTCCCGCACAAGCCAGTCACCCAGCGTCCGCCGGAAGTTCGAATGGGTAAAGGTAAGGGCGCTCCCGAATTCTGGGTCGCGGTTGTCCTGCCCGGCCACATGATGTTCGAAATCTCGGGCGTTAACGAAGCTACTGCCCGTGAGGCTTGCCGTCTTGCCGCGAACAAGATCGGCATCCGCAGCCGCTTCGTCACCCGCGAGAGCATGCACAAATAAGATTTGGAGCACCGAGAATAGCGAACCGAGAACCGACTTATGAAGATCAAAGAACTCCGTGAATCCAGCGTCGAAGAACTTTCCGCCCGCCGTCGCGAGCTGAAGCAGGAGGCCCTCAATCTGCGC
>JBJONJ010000341.1:0-5423 GCA_046051905.1 Verrucomicrobiota bacterium | reverse complement strand
GATTCGAGACCGAAATCAACCTCTCACTTCAGCCTCCAAACCTTCACATCATCCACCTGAGCGGACTTATTCACGGCGAGGGTGATCATGCGTTTCGTCGGGTGGGCGATGCCTTCGCTGGAGAAGGTGCCGGCGGGCTGGTCGTCGATCTTTACGCTCATCGTGTTGCCGGAGACGGTGATGTGCAGGGTGTGCCAGTCGGTGGGTTTGAGGTCGAGCTTGAAGGCTTTGGTCTTGGTTTTGAGCAGCGCGGCAAGCTCGGGGGACTTGTCGCCGGCCTGACGGCGCTCGCGGATCTTGTTGTCCATGCCGCCGGTCTTGGAATCCATGATGGTGAGGGCCTTGTTGGTCACGCGGGCCAGGCAGAGGTGACCCGCATGGACGGTTTTGAGCTCGCGATCGACGAAATCGACGCCGAGGTCGTCGCCCTCGCCGAGCTTGAAACGCAGCTCGACGATGCCGTCTTGAAACTCGACGTTGTGGAAGATGGCCACGCCATGATCGGCCTCGGCATGCTTGGTGACATGCATGACGCCATCAATGAGATCGACCTGCTGATGCCCTTTGGCCCGCCAGCCGCTGTTGCTGGTCCAGCCATTGCCGATGTCCTCCTTGCCGGGCGTTTTTTCGTCGCGGGCAAAGTCATCGGCGAAGAGCAGCGTGGGCTCAGCAGCCATCAAATGGCCGCAAAAGATCGCACAGAACGCAAAGAGAGGCTTTTTCATGGATTGAGGTAGTGGAGGTCGATGTGGTTGAGCTTGAGTGATTCGATGTGGAAGTCGAACCAGGTGGCTTTGCGGCCGTCGATCATCTTCTTCTGGTTGTGATCGAGGCCTTCGACTTCGAAGTAGCTGTGCGGCACACCGGCCTTCGTGAGTGCCGCGTGGTATTCACGCACGGTGACGAGGTGATCGGGGTCCGCGGTGCCGCAGGCCACCTGGATGCGGAGGTTTGTTTTGATGAAGGCGAGGTTCTTTTCGAGGTTGAGATACGGGTCGTTGGCCTTCAACCGCTCCACATCGCTGCCGAGGTAGGTGTTGGGTGCCTTCGAGACATCGGAGACATGATACACATTGCCGCTTTGATTGAAGAGCGAGCCGAATAGCTCGGGATAGCGCATCGCGAGGTGCGTGGAGCCGCGGCCGCCCATGCTGAAGCCCTCGATGCAGCGTGCCTTGCGATCCGCGAGCGTGCGGCAAGTGGCGTCGATGTGCGGAATGAGCTCTTGGATCATCATTGTCTCCGCCATGAATCGGCCATCGCCGCTGTCCTGATACATCGTGGCACGTCCGCCATTCGGGAAGACCATGATCATCTCCGGCAGTTTGCCCGCGAGGATGCCCTCGTGCAGCACGCTGGCGGAATACACGCTGCGCGTCTCATTGCCGCCGGCACCATGCAGATGGTAAATGACAGGATAGCGGCGCTGCGTGTCCTTTTCATAGCCGGGCGGCAAATAGAGGCAGTAGCCTACCTCGCGCTTCATCGAGGCGCTGGTGAAGGTGTGATGCGTGACATTCACCGGCAGCTCCGGCACGGGCGAGGTCATCCACATGTCATCGGCGTTTGTCGGGTTGGCCTTCTTCTTCGCCTTCTGAGCGTGAAGCAGCGGGCAGAGGAAAAGCAGTAGCAGGGCGGTGACAAGGAAACGCATGCGCCATGAACGTCATGGCGCTGGCTCTCTCTCAGGTGATGTGGTGACGCGGATCACCACGGCGGCGATGACTGAGCCGACGAGGTTCGAGACCATGTCCCAGGCGGTGTTTTCATAGCCGCCGACGTTGGTGTTTGGGATGGTGAGCACGGCGACGAACTCCAGCACCTCATTCAAGGCACCGAAACCCATGCCCGCCGCGGCGCAAAGCGTGAGCATGCCAAAGGTGGGCCGCACCGCGCCGCCATCCGGCTGGCGCAGGGCGTTGCGGAGGATGTGCCAGCAGAGCCAGGTGGTGATGCCGAAGCCATAGGCGTGCACGATTTGATCATACTTCAGCCGCTGCGGGATGAGCCACCAACTGTAGAGCACGGCTTGATCGCCATTGTAAGACCATCCCGCAGGCAGCGGCGTGAGTCCGCCGGCCATATGAGCGAGCCCCCAAGCCGAAAAGGCCCACAGCAACCCGGTAGTGAGCTTTACCCGGCTGTGAACGAGGCTCATCACGGCGATGAGCACGAGCATGACGACAATGTAAAAGATGAACTCGCCATTCTTTCGCGACACCGACAGCGCCGCCGCGATGGCGATGTAAGCGCCGTTGAAGAGAAAGACGGGCAGGAGTTTGGCGGGCTGGGACGGTGACATGCTCCAGCATGACGTTTTCGGGCATTCCGAGGCAAGCATTTCCTCGCCAAAGAATGGACGAACGCAGTCCGTATATGGCTGGCCCATGTACAGACTCCTCACCGCGATTGTTTTGATGATCACAGCTTCGCTAACTGCCGCCGAGCCGGCGGTGACGAGGACGTTTTACGTGTCAGGCGTCGAATGCGGAAGCTGCGTTTACATGGTGCAGCAATCCATCGGCGAAACGAAGGGCGTCGAAGACGTGCAGGTCGTGCAAATCATCGACAACTACGCCCAGGTGACCTTCAATCCGAAGACCGTGAGCGATCATCAGATCGCCCAGGCGGTGCGTGAGGCGATCCCGCTGCATGGCACGCCTTATCTGGCGACGCTGCGCGTGAAGATGACCGACTATGAGAAGCACAAAGCGGCGGTGGACAAGCACTTCGCGGGCTGGAAAGGCTCGGTGACGTTCGTGCCGTCTCTGGAGGTCAAAGACGAGTTTGCGATCCATTTTGAGCCTTTGAAGGCCGACACGAAGAAACCCGGGCCGCAAGGCTGGAGCCTTGCCGTATTCACCAAGGCCATGGAAGCCCTCGGGGTGTCCTTCATGCTGGTGCAGGAAGGTCAATAACACGCGGTGGAGGATCTGGCGCGGTTTCTGGCGAAGATCCTACTCGGATACAAGATCGCGAAGCAGCTGTGCGGTGCTCTCCAACCCATCCGCGTCAGGATGTCGCGTGGCCAGCGACGCAGGCCCGAGAATGTCACGCTGGAGGTCGAGCCGATGGCCGTAAAATTCGGAGAGCATGTCCTCCACATTCAGCCGGAAGAAATTCACGCCGCCATCCGCCAGAGGGCGGAAACAGGGTTCACATGCGATGAGATCGTCGAGCAACTCTGCCATTGTGGGATGGCCCGCGCTGAGTTCGCGTACTCTTTGAAACGCACGCCTGTCTTTTGGCACGAGGCCCTCCTGGCCGTCCACACGGCTGCGATGCAGCTTGGCGATCAAGATGTCCCGCAGATGTGGCACGATGATCTTCAGCCCCTGCCGGGTCTCCACATGAGCACGCTGGAGGTAGTGCGGCGGTGGACGGAAAAGCTGCGGCGGGCATATTTGCACACCATACCGGCCCATGCCGGTGCAGGCCGCGCCGGACTCCGTCGCGATGCGTCGCAGCTCCTCGGTGCCCTCGAGCACCATGAGGTCCACATCCGCGCTGGCGAAGGATTCATCCAGGCAGAGCTGGATGGGCGCGGAGCCAAAAACGGTCAACGGCCCGTCATATTCGGGCAGGCGCTCATGCACTGAGGCGAAAAAGCTGTCCAGCACCCTGCCTGCGAGCGTATCCCAACGCGGAGCTGGCGTTGTCCAGCTCATGCGCGTGCCGCGGAGGCGCGGTTGAGACCTCGGATGGCTTGATGGACGAGCCGCAACTCGACGCCCGGGTTTTGAGAAAGCTGTTTGGCGAGGCTGCGCCACTTTGGCCGCTGTTTCAGCCGCGCACTCACCAGCACCCGCGCCACGATGCGCGAGAGCCGGTAATAAGCATCTGCACGACCATGCTCGGCCGCAAAGCCCAGCCGCGTGGCGAGCTGCGAGCTGTCAGTGGAGGCATTCATGGCTGTACGAGGTAGCAGGAGCTGCTCTGACTTCAAGCCGCGCTTTCCCACGCCACCGCCCGCATGAACTCAGGCTCACGAAGCGTATGCAGGCCGCGCCATGCTCCGCTTCACCGATTCACGCCGTCTCGCCTCCGGTCTGGGGAGGCGTGATTTTTTGCGTGTGGGATCGCTGGGGCTCGCGGGGCTGGGCTTGGGCGATTTGATGGCTGCCTCGCAGAAGAAGCTGCTGAAGGACAAGTCCGTCATCTTTCTCTTCATGCACGGCGGGCCTTCTCAGTTCGAGACCTTTGATCCGAAGATGGAGGCACCATCTGAAGTGCGCAGCGTGACGGGCGAGATCAAGACGGCGCTCCCTGGCGTGACCTTTGGCGGCACGATGCAGCGGCTGGCAAAGCTTGCGGACAAGTTCAGCATCGTGCGCAGCTTTGTCACCGGTGATTCGGTGCACGACATCAAGACGATCGTCGGCAAGGACACGCTGAAGGCGAACATCGGCTCGCTCTACTCGCGCATCGCGGGGCCGTTGCGCCAAGACAGCGCGATGCCGACGAATGTGGCTTTGCTGCCGCGTGCCGTGCTCGCCGAGGCCGGACCCGCGGTGAAGCAGTTTGGTGACATCACGTCGAGCGGCGAGTTTGGTGCCACTTACCAACCGTTCGTGCCCGGAGCCGGTGGCGCGGCGCAGGCGGACATGACGCTGAGCCTGCCGCAGGGCCGCCTCGATGACCGGCGGCTTTTGCTTAGCTCGCTGGACCAGTGGAAACGCCAGTTGGATGCCACGGAGAGCATCGGCGGCTTTTCGCAAGTCGAGTCGCTGGCCTTCGATCTGCTGCGACGCGGTGTTTCGGATGCGTTTGACCTATCGAAGGAAGATCCGCGCCTCATCGCCCGCTACGACACGGCGCCGCTGCTGCCCAAAGACAGCATCAGCACGGAGTGGAAGAACCTCGAGCACTACGCGGACAATGCCGCGACGCTCGGCAAGCTGCTCCTGCTGGCCCGCCGGCTGTGCGAACGCGGTGCGGGCTTTGTCACCGTGACGACGAGTTTCGTGTGGGACATGCACGCGGACAAAAACAACGCTCCCATGACCACCGGTATGGACTATGTGGGCAGGCCCTTTGACCATGCGGTGTCCGCTTTGATCGAGGATATCGAAGCGCGTGGTCTGCGTGACAAGATCATGCTTGTGTGCTGCGGCGAGATGGGCCGCACGCCGAAGCTCAACACGAAGGGCGGCCGGGATCACTGGGGCGGCCTCGCGCCGCTGATGATCTACGGCGGCGGATTGAACATGGGCCAGGTGATCGGCCAGTCCTCGTCCAACGGCGGCGAGCCTTCCTCGCAGCCTGTAACCATCCCGGACCTCGTGTCCACGATCCTGCACTCGCTCGTGGACATCGGCGAGGCCCGCGTGCTCGACGGCCTGCCGCAGAATCTCGTCAGCCTGCTCTCACGTGGCGAACCGATTCGCGGCTTGGTTTGATAGGCACCCAATGAGTTGCTTCCA
>JBJONJ010000340.1:0-9741 GCA_046051905.1 Verrucomicrobiota bacterium | reverse complement strand
GAATCACGGCGGCGAGCATGAACCGGCCTTGGTTTTCCTCAATCTGGAAACATTCCGCTGGTGAGATGGCATGGAAAAGTTGCGCCTGGAAAATCAGGCCCTTACCGTTCCGGCCGTTTGCATGTCCACGACGCGATTTTTGACCTCATCCCTGCCTCCGACCGAGCTCGACGGCCCTCACGCCGCGTGGTGCCTCGCCGCCTATGTGCGTGAAGGTGCCCGCCAGTGGCCGGAGAGCATCTACCTGCGTGATGGCACGCAGTCGCTGACCTATGCGGAGACCTGGCGGCGTGTCGCCAGCATCGCATGCTGGTTGAATCAGCAGGGCGTTGGTCGTGGTGATCGTGTGGTGATGGTCACGGAGAATCGCCTTGAGACGGTGCTGATGTTTTTTGCCGTGGCGCAGATCGGCGGCATTTCCGTGGTGCTGCATCCGCAGATGAAGCCCGAGGGCCTGCGCCGCATTTTGGATCAAACCGAGCCCAAGCTGGGCCTGCTCGAAGCCGCCACCGCGTCGCTGAAGGACGAGTTTGGCCAAACACCGCTCGTGTGGGCGGATGGTGATGGATTTGCTGAATTGATCGCCGAGACCGAGCCAAAACGCGTGCCTTTTCCCGGTCTCGACATTGATCCGGCCTTCCTCGTCTTCACCTCCGGCTCCACCGGCACGCCACGGGGCGTGATTTTGACGCATGACAATGTCCACTTCGTCTCCGCCGCCATCCAGGCGAGGCTGCAATACCGGGCGGAGGACCGGGTGGCGATCTTCTTGCCGCTGAGCTTCGACTACGGCCTTTACCAGATCTTCTACGCGGCCCTCGCCGGAGCCAGTGTCTTCATCGGCAGGCCGGAAATGGCCGGGCCGGAACTGCCGCGCATTCTCGCGGCGCAGGAGATCAGCGTGCTGCCGGGTGTGCCGACCTTGTTTGGCGGACTCATCAAGATGCAGCGCTACCGCCCCGTGCCGCTGCCGAAGATGCGTGTCATCACCAACACTGGCGATCATTTGCCGCAAAGCTACATCGCGAGTCTTCGCGAGCTCTTCCCGCAGGCTCGCGTGCACCCCATGTATGGGCTCACCGAGTGCAAACGCGTCTCCATCCTTCAACCGGAGGAACTGGAGGCAAAGCCCGAGTCCGTCGGCAGGCCGCTGGATGGCACGGAGGTCTTTGCCATCGACGCGAACGGCAACCGCCTGCCTCCCGGTGAAACGGGCGAGCTGTGCGTGCGTGGCCGTCATCTGGCCCTCGGCTATTGGCGGGCGCCAGAGGAGACCGCGAAGCGCTACAAGTTCATCGGCGAAGGTCACTCGCGTGTTTTGGTAAGCGGCGACTACGGCAGCGTCGATGCCGAGGGCTTTCTGCACTTCCACGGACGCAGTGATTTCCTCATCAAACACAAAGGCCATCGCCTCAGCCCGGCCGAGGTCGAAGAGGAAGCCTGCCGCATCCTGGGCATCGTGGCCGCCGGCTGCGTCAAAGACGAGGCCAAGGACCTGCTCTGCCTTTTTGTGAGCGTTTCCGAGGCCACGCTCGACGAACCCAAAATCATCCAGTCGCTCAGTTCGAAGCTCGAACCCGCCAAAGTGCCCAATCGCGTGTTTTTGCTGCCGGAACTGCCGAAGACTGGAAACCAGAAAGTCGATCGAAAAGCCCTGAGGGGACTCCTGGCGGAGCAATGACGAATTCCGAATACCGAATGACGAAAGAATGTGCAATCTCGAATGACGAAGTCTTTGGACTGCGGCAGCCTGCTGCCGCTTTTCGGAGCCAGCCCTGCTGGCGGGCAGTCCTTGGAATGATCGTTCAAAATCGACAGCTATCTAGGAGATGACCATGAATACTGCCTTCGCCCATCAACTGATCGAAAAGCACGGCTCGCCGCTGTTCGCGTATGATCTTGATGCCGTGAAGGCTCGGGCCGTCACGTTGAAACGCGAATTGCCGGAGGGTTCGCGGCTTTACTACTCCTTCAAGGCCAACCCGCTGCCCGCCATCGCCCGCGAGCTGCGTGAGCAGGGCGTGCGGGCCGAGATCACCTCCGATGGCGAGCTGCGGGCGGCCCAAAACGCGGGCTTCACGGATGGCATCGTGTTTGGTGGTCCGGGCAAATCGGAGAAGATGATCGCCCGCATGTTGGAGAACGGTGTCACGCATTTTTCCTGCGAGAGCTTCACGGATGCGGCGCGACTTTCCCAGATGGCGGCAAAGGCTGGCGTGAAGATCACCGCCATGCTCCGCGTGAACCCGCAGCAGGCACCCGATGCGCGACTGGCGATGAGCGGCGTGGAGAGCCAGTTCGGCTTCGATGAGGCCCTGCTGCTCGCCGAGGGCGCGGCGAAGCGGCTACGGCTGCCAAACCTCATGATCAACGGCGTGCATGTGTATTTCGGCACGCAAGTCGCCTCCGTCGAGGCGCTGGCGAAGAACACGCAATGCGCCCTCGACACCGCGGTGCGCATTTCGGCCGCGCTCGGCTTTGCATGCGAGGTGGTGAATGTCGGCGGCGGCTTCCCCTGGCCCTATGCCAGCGATGCGGTGGGCAGTGATCTGACGGGGCTGCGCGAGGCTTTGGTGGCTGTTTGGAAAGCCTCGCCCTTGTTTGGCAAGTCCCAGCTCTGCTTTGAGAGCGGTCGCTATCTTTCCGCGAGCAGCGGCATGCTGCTCACCACTGTGCTCGATGTGAAAAAAGCTGGCTCGAAGACCTTCGTCGTGCTCGACACCGGCATTCACCACCTCGGTGGCATGTCCGGTCTCGGCCGCATTCCGCGTGCCGCGATCACCTTGATCAATCTGACGGCCCAAAGAGAGGGCGAAATCGTCGCTGATGTCGTCGGGCCGCTTTGCAGCCCGCTCGACAGCCTCGCCCGCGGCCAGAAGATGCCCCCGGTCGAAGTCGGTGACGTGCTCGCCGTGCCCAACGTGGGTGCTTATGGCCTCACCGCCAGCCTGCTGGGCTTTTTGAGCCATGAGACGCCTTGGGAGGTGGCCTACCGCGGCACCGAAGAGATCGAAAAGTGGGTTTTCCAGTGCTGGCACAATTCCCAACGTGATGTTTAATTGGTTCTCCCCCCCCAAAAATGACCGCCACTGATCTCACCCCGAAACTCCAGGCAATCCTCCGCCCGAAGCTACGCTTCCTCGCTCCCGGCAGCGAGGTGCCCATGGACGAGGACCTTGGCAAGATCGGCCTCGACTCGATGGCCTCGATTGATCTGCTCATGGAAATCGAGCAGGAACTTGGCGTGCAAATCCCTGACGACATGATGACCGCAGACACCTTTGCTACCGGGAATCACCTCCTGGCGGTGATCGAGAAGGTGGTGGGCTGAGGGGCGTAGGGCAAGAAACGGGCAAAGCTGAGGCTTGAAACTTCCTGCTTCCCCGCGAAGGGCTGAGATTCCAACTCTCCTCAAACATGCCCAAAGCCCCCATCAAAGTCGCAGTCACCGGCGCCGCCGGCCAGATCGGTTACGCCCTCCTTTTCCGCATCGCCTCCGGTGCGATGTTTGGCCCGGACCAGCCGGTCATCCTCCAGCTTATCGAGGCTCCCTTTGAAAAGCCGATGCAGGCCCTTGCCGGCGTGGCCATGGAGCTCGACGACTGCGCCTTCCCGCTGCTCAAGGGCATCGTGCAGACCAGCGATGCCTCCGTGGGCTTCAAAGACGCCAACTGGTGCCTCCTCGTCGGTGCCAAGCCGCGCGGCCCCGGCATGGAGCGTGCCGATTTGCTTAAGGACAACGGCAAAATCTTCATCGAGCAGGGCAAGATCATCGACGCTGTCGCGGCTGATGACGCTCGCATCGCTGTCGTCGGCAATCCGGCGAACACCAACTGCATGATCGCCGCCTCGCAGGCCAAGCGCCTCACGCCGGACCGCTTCACCGCCATGGTGCGCCTCGATCAAAACCGTGCCCAGACGCAGCTCGCGCAGAAGGCCGGAGTCGATCTCACTGAGGTAAAGGACATCTTCATCTACGGCAACCACAGCCCCACCATGTTCCCGGCCTTCGCGCACGCCACGATCGGTGGCAAACCAGCCGCGCAGGTCATCAACGACAAGGCCTGGCTCGAAGGTCCCTTCTGCGAAACCGTTGGCAAACGCGGCGCGGCCATCATCGCCGCCCGTGGTGCCTCCTCCGCTGCTTCCGCGGCAAACGCCCTCGTCGATCACGTCCGTTCGCTCGTCACGCCGGGTGCCATTCACAGCATTGCGGTGAAGAGCGAAGGTCTCTACGGCTTCGACCCGAACGTCTGGGCTGGCATGCCTGTGCGCACGACGACACCAGGCAGCTATGAGGTCATCACCGGCTATGAAATGGACGATTTTGCCAAGTCGAAGATCGCCGCCACGAACAAGGAGCTCGTCGATGAGCGTGGCTTTGTGGCCGAGATGCTGTAAGCACCTCTTTTCGCTCACAGTGTCCCATGAGTCCGCGAGGGCTCATGGGATTTTTTATGCCTCCATGATCGGACCCAAGGCTCAGGAGAGGCGTGGAACGTTCCGAAGATCGCCCGACTACTTCGTGGCAGCGATGCTTTTCTCCTTGGCTTTGCCTTCCTTGGGCTTCGCGGCGGGTTTGGGGGCCGGTTGATCCTCGAGCTCGGTCTTCTTCGGCAGTGTCAGCGCCACGTCTTCACCGGCCTGGAGGCCGTCTCTGACCTCAATGAACTCTTCATTGAACTGGCCGGTGAGCACGGAACGACGTTCTAGCGATCCGTCTTTGCTCACATAGCAGAAGTGATGGTCATCGCCATCCACCTCGATGGATTGCACGGGGACGTAGATGACATCAGCGAGCTGGTTGATGATGATCTCCACCTTGGCGTTCATGCCAGGCTTCAGCCAGGGATGAAAGCCATCAATGTGGATGGTGGCGGGATAGACCTTCAGATTCGGCGTGTAGCGGCTGCTGCTGCTGTCTGGCAGGATCGCGAGTTCTGCCACTTTGCCTTCGAGCAGCTTGCCGGGTTCGGCATCCACGCGGATGAGCGAGCGCTGGCCGATGTGGACCTTCTTCACCTGGGACTCATGAACATTCACCTTCACGCCCATCTGGCTCATGTCGGGAATGGTCAAAATCGTCTGGCGAAAGCGGACGGAGGATCCTTCCTCAATGCTGTTGCTATAGTTGTAGGTGGATGAGGCATTGAGGTCACCATAGGCCACGAGGCCGGGCTGGCTGGCTTTGATGACGCAGGCCTTGAGCTGGCGGTCGAGGTCCTCGCGTTGTGCCACTTCCATTTCATGGCGACGCTTGGCTGTCTGAAACCGGGTCTCCACCTGGGCGAGGCGGCTGCGGTTCTCACGGATGGTGCGCTGGAGCTTGTTGATGGATTCGCGATATTGGGAGATGAGCGTGGCGCACTGCTTGTTGAACTCGTAGGCTTTGAACAAATGCAGTTGGGTCTCGGCAGTCTTCACGGCCAGCTCGACCTTGTCATAGGTGACTTGATCATTTTCGAGCTGGGCCTTGGAAATGTAGTTTTTACCTGCCAGACGTCCGGAGGCCTCGACCTTCTGCTTGGCCACGGCGAGCTCCGATTTGCGCAGCAGCAGCTCGTCTTCGAGCTGGCGGAGCTTTTGCTGGGCCTCACCGTCGCTCGAAGTGCTGGCTTCGAGAAATGGGGAGAAATCAATCCGCTCGGACGAGGGCTTTGGGGCTGGTTTCTTGGTGGTCTTTTCAGCGGCGGTCTTCGGATTGCCCGCCTCAGGGTTTACGGGCGTGTCACCCTGGGTTTCGAGCACGGCGGCATACTGCTCAAAGGCGGCCACATCCTTCGGCAGGCCTGCTTTGGCGAGGATCGCATCGGTGACTTCGCGTCCGAGATACTTCTCGAAATCCATGAGGGCAAAGATGCCGACCTCCTTCGTGGCGCGGAAAAGGCTCTGATTTTCGCTCTTCTGGATCTCGCGGGACTGATCAGCGTCGATGAAGGCGGAGACAGTGGTCTGGAACTCGATTTCGTGGTTTTGGATCTTCTGCCTGACCTCGGTGTCATCGAGTTCGACGAGCACCTTGCCGTTCTTCACGTCCTCCTCGGTCACAAGGTAGCCCTCGGGGATGAGGGAGAGGATCTTCGTGGGAATCTCAATCTCGGACTTCAGTTCCAGATTCTGGAGGGCGCGGATCTCGCCGCCTTGCAGGACATTGATTTCCAAAGCGCCACGTTGGACGGCAAAGGTGGGCACCTCCACATCAGAGGACGAGGTGCCGGCAAACCACCCCCAGGCCAGCCAGGCCAGGCCGGCGGTGATGGTGCTCAGAACGAGCCAGGTGATGGTTTTTCCCTTTTTCATCATTCTCCCTTCGGTTTCTCCTTCTTCAATACGTCCACCCATGAGCCGTCTTTCTCAATGAAGAGCACGCCCATGTCCCGCCAGAGCTGCAGGCGGGCAAGATTGTGGTTGATGCGCGTGGAGACCATGAGGTCACGCGTCGTGTTGAGGTCACGCTGGGCCTCAATGAGGTCACGTGCGGTGCCCTGGCCTTCGGCCATGAAGGCCTCCTCGACTTCGAGACGGTTCATGCTGATCTCCATGCCGCGTTTGGCGAACTCATATTGCTTCCGCGCCACCTCGAGGTCCCGCCAGCCGGTGCGCACGGCGTTGCGCACCTGCTCCTCCGCCAGTTCCAGTTCACGACGGGCACGCTGCTCGGCCACCATGGCGGCACGGAGGCTGTTGCGCTCGGGCTTCTGGTTCAAATTGAGGTCCGTGTTCAGGCCAATGCTCACGCCGCGATTGCGTGAATCGAGGCTGAAGTCGTTGCGGTTCGGGTCGTCGAGCGAGCGTTGGGACACCACGGCGTTGAGCGTGGGTAGCGTGTCTTGTTTGGCGATGAGCACCCGGCGTGTGGCGTCTTCCGCTCGGTCGCGGTTGTTCCAAAGGTCAAGACGGGCGGTCAGGCCGGTCTGCATGGCATCATCCAGCGTGCCAGGCGGTGTGAGGATCTGCAGGTCGTCGAGGTCCTTGTAGTTGAGCACGATGCGCTCCGTCACCGGCAGGCCGAGGGTGATCTTGAGATCGTCGAGCGCCTGCTCGTAGTTGCGGATGGCATTGGTCCAGGTGCGCTGGAAATTGATCTGTGCCTGAAGAAGCTGTCCCAAGGAGGAGCGGCTGCGCAGGTTGGCCTCCGCCATGGCCTGCTCACGCTCGACGACGGAATTGAAGGCCATGTAACCGAGGTAGGAGTTTCTGGCGGTTTCTCGGCTCTGGATGGCGCGGAAGTATTGCGTGGCGAGTTCCACGGCGAAGGTTTTTCGCTGCTGCGTGAAGGTGCGGATGTTGTAAAGCACGGTGCGCTCGCCCTGCGTGAGCGATTCGGAGGCGGCGAGGTAGCCCGCACCACGCAGCAAGGGCTGCGAGAGCGTGAAGGCCAGTCTTGAATCGCCGGTGTCACGCAGGCCGCCGGTGATGAAGCGCACAAAGTCCGTTGTCAGATCCGCCGCAAGGCGTGCTCCAGTGCGGGTGAGCACGCTGAGACCCACATCGCCGCTGGTGGTGAGGGTGCCGGCGTTCACCAGCGTGGTGACGCCATTGCTGACCTTGCTGCTATCCAGGGTGGCGGAACCGCTGCCGCTGAGGATGGGGGCGAAATTTTGCCGCGTGAGCGTCAAATCGAGCGCGGCGAGATAGACGACCTCTTTTTGCAGGAGGTAGTTGCGGTTGCGATGCACAGCAAAGTTCAGCGCATCCGCCAGCGAGATCACGCGGGCATCTTTTTCGATGTAGGCACGGTCACCGAGGAATTCGACCGTCTTCATGTTCTTCGCGAGTTCCTTCATGGAAACCGGCGGCGGCGGGGTGATGTCCAGCAGGTGCTGGCCCGAGTTGGGCACCTTGCTGGTCTTCTTATTCAGCAGGCCGAAAACCTCTCTATCTGCCCAATTTTTATACATGGATGATTTGCAGGCGCACATCGTCACAAGCATCGTGCCGAGAAGCGCGAGATGTAGGGACGAAGTGACACAAGCCTGGTTGACCATGCGAAAAAAAAGACGTCGGGCGGGTTTGGAAACGTCCGGCGGATGGGGGTGGTTTGGAGGTGCTCTTTATACGGTTCTGCGAAGGAGAATCTATCGAAAGTTTGTCCTGGTGGCGGGATGACACAGACTTGCTTGCCTTGGCGCGGGTCTCCTGCCAGAGGAAGGCACATGTCTTTCCCCCAAGCCTACCTTTTTGACCTCGACGGCACGCTCATCGACTCGCTGGCCGACATCGCGGAGTCGGTGAACCGCATGCTGGAGGCACGCGGGCATCCCCGCCGCGAGGAGGAGCTCTTCCGCCAGATGGTGGGCGATGGCATGGAGAAACTGGTGGAGCGGGCGCTGCCGGAGCAGGCCCGTGACGCGGCCACCATCCGGGCGGGGGTGGAAGAGTATCGCGCCAACTACGAACGCCACTGGCAGGAACGCACCCGGCCTTACGAAGGCATCGTGGAGCTGCTTGGCACGCTGAAGGGTCGCGGGCTGAAACTCGGCGTTATTTCCAACAAGGCACACCGCTTCACCGTGCCGATGACAGAACATTTTTTTGGCACAAAGGTCTTCGATATCATCCTCGGTGCCCGGCCGGAGGTGCCGCATAAGCCCGCGCCAGATGCCGCGCATGAGGTCGCGGCGATCTGGGGGCTTTCCACGGGCGAAATTGCCTACGTGGGCGATTCCGGCATTGATATGGACTTTGCCAAAAACAGTGGCATGCGCGCCATCGGCGTGCGCTGGGGCTTCCGCGGGGAGAAAGAACTGCGGGAGCACGGGGCGGAAGTTTTGATCTCTCATCCGTGCGAACTGGCCGCTTGAGCAATCCGCGCATGCCCTTACAATTCCACCTTGTGATCCCCCCTGTGCACTCCTTGCTCAAATCCGGCTTGCTTCTTCTCGCTGCGATTTCCCTGGCCTCTTGCAATTTGTTCAAGAAGGCCCCGCCGCCGCCTCCTCCGCTTCAGGAGGCGGTGAAGCAAGAATGGAAGTACCCGGGAAAATGGACGGGCGGTGACAAGCCGGTCACGCAGATCGTGGTGAATGTGGACACGCAGCGTGCCACCCTCTATCACAATGAGGAAGTCGTCGGCTGGACTTATGTGGCCAGCGGCATCACCAGCTTCCCCACTCCTACTGGCGATTTCAAGGTGCTGGAAAAGGTAAAGGACAAGGTCTCCAACCTTTACGGCAAGGGGTACGACGCATCCGGCAAGCTGGTGAATTCCGACTTCAAAAACGGTCGTGATGTGCTGCCGCCCGGCGGCAAGTTCATCGCCGCGCCGATGAAATATTTCATGCGCCTGACCAATGATGGCGTCGGCATGCACATCGGTGTTATCTCCAAGCCCGGCCGCCGTGCCTCTCACGGCTGCATCCGCCTGCCTTCGAAGATGGCCCCGATCCTTTACGAACACACCGCCCTCGGCACCCCGGTGAAGATCACCGGTAACGGACCTGATTATGCCACCTACCTAAAACAATCCGCTGCTAGGGCCAAGGCGAATGCCGAGAAGTATGCTGCCTCCAAGAAAAAGCAGGAGGAGGAGGAGAAAAAAGCCGCTGAGAGCGGCTCGCCTGGGACCGATCCCACCACACCCGCCGCCCCGGCTCCGGCCACGCCTGCTATGCCGCCCGTCGAGATCAAGCCTGCCGCTCCCGCCACGCCGGGCGCGCAATAATCGCACCTATCGCCCCTGACCGCCGTGCCGCGTTTCACGCTTGAGGACCTAGGTTGGAACGCTTTTTTCGCCAAGCA
>JBJONJ010000339.1:0-2702 GCA_046051905.1 Verrucomicrobiota bacterium | reverse complement strand
CTCTCCTCCGTGTCGCTGAGTGCCATCCGCAAGCGGTTCTTGAAGCGCTCCATCGGTGAGCTGAATTCGAGACCCCATTTATACGTGTGCTTGGCGGCTAAAGATGGAGCATTTTTGGCTTTCTTTGGCGGAAGAAGAAAAGAAGAAAGGAAAAGAAGAAATGCCAGGCATACAGTAGGAGGAAAGGAAAAGAAGAAATGCCAGGCATACAGCAGGAGAGCGAATCCTCTGAAGCTTTGAGCACCAACGTGCTACGACATTCGAAAACGTGAGAGGGAGCGGGGCGGATTGGAGACCCGGTCCACGGCCACGAAAAAGGCGCGCCTTGGGAGGTCTTCGCGTGGAACAAAGGTACGGGCGCATCAACCAGCTGGGCCGGGCCGCGGCATCAGATCCGGGGCAGCAGGGACGGATGACGCGGCACGCCGTTCATGGCCGTGTCCAGACCCAGTTGGCCGCACATCGAAAGCACCGCTCTTCCCAACAGGTCCACGTCGCCCCGCGCGTCGTGCCGGCGGAGGCTGGTGTCGGCGAGGCTCAGGCGCGCCTTGAGATGGTCGAGCGAATGCCCCGTCCCGCGCGTTTTGCCGAAGAGCATCTTGGAGAGGTGGATGGAATCGATGCATTCCACCTCCCGCACCGGCAGTCCGTGGCGACGGCAGGTGGCGGCGAGGAATTTCGAGTCGAAACGCAGGCCGTTGTGGGCGATCAGCGTGGCTTCCCCCGCCCATTGCGAGAACCGGCACAGCACCTCCTCCGGCCGCGGCGCATCGGCCACGTGGTGGTTGCCGATGCCGGTGTAGCTCTCGATGAACGATGAAATCCGCCGTCGCGGCCGGGCGAAGCTGAAGAAGGTATCCTCCGCCACCACCCGCCCGCCCTCGAAGCGGACGGCGGCGATCTGGATGAACTCGTCGTCCTCCGGATACAGCCCGGTGGTCTCCAGGTCGTAGATGACGAAGCGGTCCCCGTGGTGGAAGCGGTCGCTCCAGATGAACTCGTGCCCGCAGCCCGGACAGACCACGCGCTTGCCGAGGTAAGACTTCGGACCGGAAAGGCTTTGGCCGCAGGTGCTCTGGGGGCAGGAGATTTTCATGATGGGCGGACCATGGCCGATGGCGCTGCATTCAAGGCTGCCTTGCGAGGAGTTCAAGCGTCCACGAAAGACGGAGGAGCGGGCAAACCCGCACGAGCGGATCCAATCGCCCGTTCCGGGCCGGAGCGATCAAAGTGCCGCCAGCGCCAGCCGGGCTTGCTCATCGAGCACGGAGCTCAGGTAGCTCCACCAGGCGGGTTGGCCCAGCGTTTCGCGCACGGTCGCGGCGGGAAGGAAACGCTGCATTTCCTTGAGGAAATCGTCGCGAGTCGCCGGATCGCTTCTGAGGCTGCCGAGGCGCTCGCGCAGCCGCTCCGCAAACTCGGACCGCTCGCGCCGGTGATCGGCGATCTTCACCGGAATCAAAGCGGCGGGTAATGCCACGCCCTGCTGCACGAGCCAGGCAATGTCCCATAGGTCGCGGTTCTTCAGGCGATTCTCGCGGAAGGCGAAGGCGATGACTTTGTCGGCGAGGATCTCCTCGCGGCTCTGGGCCTGGAGAATCAGGCCCGAGGTGCCGAGGTCGATGCCGTAAAGATTCCGCAGCATCATCGGGCGCGGGTCGTGGCTGGGAATGGCGCAGATGTCGAGGTGGATGCGCTGGGCGGGCAGATGCCGCTGGCCGGGACGGGTTTCGACGGTCAGCTTCCAGGTGGCGACCTTGCCTCCGGTCCTCTGCGGCTCGCTGACACTCACCGGCAGGGCATAGCGCACTTGCAGGCGCTCCGTCAGCACCCGGCCCAAGGCCGCGAGATCGCTCTTCTGGAAATCCGATCCTCCCGTGAAATCCAGGTCCTCGCTGAGACGCGGCGAGCCGTAGCAGGCCCGCAAACAGGTGCCGCCGATGAAGGTGAGGCCCGCGAGCAAACCCGCGCTGCTCATCTCGCGCAGGATGTCGTGATGCAGCAGCTCCTTTTCCACCACCGGCCGCAGCGTGCCGAGATCGGCACGGGAGCGCAGGGCCTCATCGACGAGCTGGTCAAACAAGCTCATGCAGCACCTCCTCGTTCACCAGTTCCAGACTGCGGCGCGTGGCCTTCATGTCCCGCAGCGCCTGCCGTACCGAAGCCCGCCAGAGACGCCGCCCGGGGTCGTAGGTCAGCTCGCCCGCGACCTGATCCGGCGTCTGCGCCGTGTGGACGAACTCGATGTGCCCGTAGTCGCCGCAGTCCACCACATGACTGCGCCCCGAGGACATGAGGCTGATCCAGTTCACCGGCACCTGGGAGATCACGCCCGCATCGCTCAGCACCGTCTCCAGGCTCAGGTAGTTGAACGCATCCGCCCGCAGCCGCGCCGCCGCATGAAACAGGAGATTCCCCGCCGGATAGTCCTTCACCGGGAAAAAATAGATCCCCTTGCAGACCCGCCGCAGCAGCCCGGCCTTCGTCGCCCGCGACAGCAGCACCGCCAAATGCCCGCAGCCCGGCACCGCCGCCGCCAGATCGGACGCCGCAAACACGCAGTGCTCCCGATCCGCGAGGGCGCGGAGCGTCCGTTCGAGCTGGCGGATCGGCTGCATGGCCAGACTCTACAAAACATTGCTGAAAGTGCAATGATTTGCTCTGCATGAACACCAGAGGGACAGCCAAGCCTTTGGATTTCA
>JBJONJ010000338.1:0-7001 GCA_046051905.1 Verrucomicrobiota bacterium | reverse complement strand
CTTGTGCATGACCAGATAAAGGCCACGCTCGGCGATCTGCACCGGCTCTTCATCGAGCGTCACGTCTGAAAAGCGGTCCACCTCAGCGTGCCCGTCCGCCACCATGAGGCCATCCACGCGCACTTTTCGCCCCGCAATGGCACGCAGGGCCGCTGTGCGGCCCATCTGGCGGTGTTTGGCGATCAAGCGGTCCAGTTTCATGAGGCAGGTTCGATGTTGAATGTTGAGGCTTCGATGTTCAATTCCCGGCCTCATGTCCCTGCGACTTCTTTTTCTCCTCGCCGCCGCCGGTTTGCTCGCCTCCTGCGCCTCGTCCACACGGAATGCCGAGATGGATGCGCATCGCCGCGCCGCCATCGCCGCCGAGCCGCGCGGGAACTACTATGTGGCCCGCCGCTTCCACATCGATCACACGCACTTCTGGGGCTATGTGCGCCGTCCGGGTGAGTCCTGGGACAAGGCCCGCTTGGTCTGCGTCAATGAGCGCTACTGCAAGATCCCGGACCGTCTGCCTGAGCAACCGGCCAGCGGACCGGCCTATGGCTACGACCACAACTACGAGTATCACTTCACCGGCGAGTTCAGCGGCCGCAAGATCTTCGATCCGAACAGCAACATGGTCCTGCCTGAGTTTGTCCTGCGCAGCCACAAGCTCGCGAACGACAAGCCTGGCTACCTCTTCCGCCCCAACGAGCGCTTCAACGGTTCCCAGCTCCTGCGTGGCGAGCCTGGGGCGGTGCCCTGATGCTTATTTGTCACTGGAAGGCGGCACGACGACGGGCAACATGGCGCTCCCATGCCGATCCCGATCATCCTGAATCCCGCCGCTCGCAGCACCAAGGCGGCCGCGCTTGAGAATGCATTGCGTTCCCTCTCGCCAGCACCGGAACTGCATCTAACCAGCGCTCCGGGTGATGCCTCCAACATCGCGGAAGCGCTTGCAGATGCAGGTCATGAGCTCGTCGTGGCCGCCGGCGGGGATGGCACGATGAACGAAGTCTTGCAGGGGGTGTGCCGCTCGAACGCCCGCCGCCCATCTGGAGCACCGCACACCGCCCTGGGCGTGCTGCCGCTAGGCACGATGAACGTCTTCTCCATCGAATTGAAGCTCGCCGGGCAGGATCTGGCCACTTGCTGGAGCCGCATCACAGGCAGCCCACGACCTGAAATTGACCTCTGGCAGGCCAACGACCATTTTTTCATCCAACTCGGCGGCGTGGGCCTCGATGCGCAGATTGTGCAGGAAACCTCATGGGAGCAGAAAAAGAAATTCGGCCCGCTCAGCTATGTGATGAGTGCCGTGAACGTGCTCATGCGACCGCCACCGGTGCTCAGCGTGCAGATTCCAGGCAAGCCGCCGCTGCTTGGCACCGTGGTGCTTGTTGGCAATGGTCGGCACTACGGCGGTCCCTTCCCGCTCTTCCGCGAGGCCTCCAACACGGACGGCAAACTCGACCTCATCATCTTTCGCGGTCTCGGCGGCATGGAGTTCCTCCAGCTCTTCCGCCGCATGCTCGATGAAGGTTACACGCAGAGCGAATACCTCGACTGCATGCAGGCCGCCGCCTTTACCGTCTCCTCCCATGATGGACAGGACCTGCCTGTCGAACTCGATGGCGAGCTCGTCACCGGCCTCGGCCCTTCCGTCGAATTCCGCCAAGCCCCCTTCCGCCTCCGCGTCGCCGCCTGATGCCGCATTTGCTGCAAAGCGTGGCGCAAAGTCTGAATGAAGCGCCTTCCACCCGCTCGTAATCCCATCCACCAATCCACTACCCATGTCTGAAGCCAAAGTACTCCTCATCGTCGGTGACGCCACCGAGACCGTTGACACGCTCTATCCTTACTACCGTCTCATTGAGGGCGGTTACAAGCCCGTCGTCGCCGCGCCGGAAAAACGGAAGTATCAAATGGTGCTGCATGAGGTGAAACCCGGCTGGACCATCACCAAGGAATGGGAAGGCTACAGCATCGACGCCGACATCGCCTTCAAGGACATCAAGCCCGAGGAATACGTCGGTATCTTCTTCAGCGGTGGCCGTGCCCCCGAATACATCCGCGAGGACGCCGACCTTCTCCGCATCACGAAGTGGTTCTGGGACAACAAAAAGCCCTGCGCCAGCGTCTGCCACGGCGTCGAGATCCCCGCCCGTGCCGACATCGTCAAAGGCCTGCGCATGGCCACCGTCGCGAAGTGCAAGTTCGACCTCGAAATCTGCGGCGGCATCTACGTCAACGAACCTTGCGTCATCGACCAGCACATGTTCAGCGGACGCACGTATCATGACAGCGGGCATTTCGTGGGCCCATGGATTGCCGCGCTTGATGCGGAAAGAAAGCGCATGGGCGTCTAAAATGACGAAACCAGAATTCCGAATGACGAAAGAAGCCCGAAACCCGAACTCCGAAGCCATGAGCACGCCTTTCGTCATTCGAGCTTCGTCATTCCTTCGTCCTTCGCCATTCGTCATTCGTCATTTTCTGCTCGCTACGCTCTTCGGCTCTCTTCCCGCCCAAGCGCATCCGCTTCAAGCCGAGCCGATCAACCACGCCTACGTCTTCAATTTCGATCAGTTCAACCTCCCCGAAGACCCCGATGAACATCTCGTGACCGGAGGACTGTTGCTGCTGGCGGAGTTGAATTGCACGGCTTGCCATGAAGTGCCGAAAGGCTGGCGGGAGCGGCTCAAGCCGAAGCCTGCGCCGGATTTGAGCGCCGTGGGCTCACGGCTCGATGAAGACACGCTCTGGCTCATGATCCGCAGCCCACAGCATCGCAAAAAGGGCACGCAGATGCCCGGACTCTTCGCCGGTGAGGAAGGCGATGACGAGAAGGCGGAAGCGCTGGTGGAGTATCTCGCCTCACTGAAGGCCGAAACGCCCAAAATGCCTGCGGGTGATGCCGAGCGTGGCAAACACCTCTACCACAAAGTCGGCTGCGTGGCCTGTCACGAGTCCGCGCTTGATGTGAGGCCTCCGAAAGTGCCCGCCGATGCCGAAGTCGAAAAACCGGGCAATGCCTCCGTGCCCATCGCACTGGCCGATGCGTATGAATTCAACGCCTTGGCCGCCTTTTTGAAGAATCCGCTGCACACGCGTCCTGCGGGTCGCATGCCCGACATGCGTCTCAACGACCAAGAAGCCTCCGATCTGGCCGCCTACCTCCACACCGGCCGCATTGCCGAAAAAGCCACCGCCCGCGCCGCGCTGAACATTCCGAAACAGGGCATCGAGAAAGGCAAAGCGCTCTTTGCAGCCATGAATTGCATGGCCTGCCATCAATCAGGTCAATCAGGTCAATCAGGTCATCCTCGTCCCATTAAAACACCCACCGCTGGCTGCCTCGCCGAAAAACAACCCACTGGCACGCCGCGCTTCGATTTGAACGATCTTCAAAAACGCGCCCTGCGCCTCGCCTTGGCGGAAATCCAAAAGCCCGCGCCCAAACTCACCGCGCAGCAGCAAATCGACTGGCAGATGTCCCGCTTGAACTGCTACGCCTGCCACGACCGCGATGGCAAAGGCGGTCCGGAAGATCCTCGCGCTCAATTCTTCGGCGTGAACGACCCCACCGCCGAATCGCTCGGCGAACTCGCGCATCTGCCGCCGAACCTCGACAAAGTCGGCCGCAAGCTCACACGCGGCTGGTTTGAAAAAATCCTCTGGGGTCAAAACGGCAGCGTGCGCCCCTACATGGACATCCGCATGCCGAACTTCGGCCAGGTGCAGACCGAAATGCTCATCAGCGCCTTCAACGAAGCCGACAAGCTCGACCCACCTGTGAAGATTGATGTCAGCGGCCTCGAAAAACACCACCGCGCCGAGCTTGGTCGCAAACTGCTCGGTGCCACAGGTCTTGCATGCGTCTCCTGCCATGGCCTCAACGATCGCAAATCCCTCGGTCCGCCCGTCATCCGCCTCACGCACACCATCGAGCGCTTGCAGCCCGAGTATTTCAAAGAGCTGCTGCTCAACCCGCAAGTCACGCAGCCCGGCACGGTCATGCCGCCGATGTTTGTGGGCCGAAAAACCGCCGACAAAGACATCGAAAGCCTCTGGACCTACCTCCGCGAGGTCGAAGGCCAGCCCTTGCCGGAAGGTTTGATGTCCGCCGCCGACTTCGAACTCAAGCCCACCGACAAACCCATCATCTTCCGCAGCTTCATCGAAGGCGTCGGCACGCATGCCATCGGAGTCGGCTTCCCTAGCGGCCTGAACGCGGCCTTTGACGGCAAAACAAGTCGCTGGGCCATCGTGTGGAAGGGCCGCTTCCTTGATGCGATGAGCAACTGGCAAGACCGCGCCATGCCCCCGATCAAACCCCTTGGCACCGACGTGAAGGAACTCCCCGTCGCAGGCGAACGCATCTTCGGCGGCTATCGAATCGGCAAAGACGGGATCCCCACCTTCCTCTACCGCGAAAACGGCCAGCCGGTCGAAGACACCCTTCGCCCCACGAAAAACGGCTTCGAGCACATCATCCGAACCAACGGCCAAGAAACCAAGGAGGTCGTGTCATGGTAAAATCAATTTTCAGTTCTCGGTTTTCAGTTCTCAGTTTTCAGTTCATAGCGGCGGCCTCTTTGCTAGCCCAGCCACCCTCCGACTACTACCGCATCGAGACCTACGACCTGCCTCAAGGCGTCAATTTCGAAGCCAGCGGCCTTGCGGTGATGCCAAACGGCAAACTGGCCGTCGCGCTGCGCAAAGGTGAGGTTTGGGTCGAAGGCGAAAAGGGCTTCAAGCTCTTCGCCAGCGGCCTGCATGAGATTCTGGGCCTCGCGTTTCATGAGGGGGCGCTTTACGCCACGCAGCGTGCGGAGGTGACCAAGATCCGCGATACGGACGGCGACGGCACTGCCGATGAATACCTCACCGCCGCCACAGGTTGGGGCGTGAGCGGCGCTTACCACGAGTATGCCTACGGGCCTGTTTTCGATGCACAGGGGAATCTTTATACCTCGCTGAATTGCAGCATGGGCAAGCCCATGGTCAAAGGCGACACGCTCTGGCGTGGCTGGGTCGTGCGCACCTCGCCGAGCGGCCAGATGGAACCCTGGTGCGCGGGCTTTCGCAGCCCCTGCGGCATCGGCACGAATTTCGAGGGCGATGTCTTTGTCAGTGATCAGCAAGGCAACTGGATGCCGACGACGCCCATCTTCCACGCGAGGAAAGGCGCTTACTTCAGTCACGCCGACTCCATTCCGGATGCCATGCGCCCGGATTCGCCGGTGAAAATCAACGCGAAGCAGCCCGATGGCATCACCGTGGCCGAGGCGATGAAAAAAGTGCCCGGCTACTGCCCGCCCGCCGTGTGGCTGCCGTATGTGAAGATGGGCCAAAGCGGCACCGGCATCGTTTGCGACCGCAGCGGCGGCAAATTCGGCCCCTTCGAGAAACAGCTCTTCATGGGCGAATTCGTGCTCAGCGGCGTGAACCGCGTCTTCCTGGAAAAAGTCGGCGGCGAATATCAAGGTGCCTGCTTTCCCTTCATCGACGGCCTGCAATGCGCCGCGCTGGCTTTGACGACGCTCCCGGATGGCTCCCTCGTCGTCGGCGAATCAAACCGCGGCTGGAACAGCAAGGGCAACCGTCCCTTTGGCCTGCAAAAGATCGTCTGGACGAAAAAGACGCCATTGGACGTGCAGAAGCTCGAACTCACCGAAACCGGCTTCCGCTTCACTTTCACGCTGCCTGTCGAGAAAGTCGGCGAACTCACCGGTCAAAGCTACACCTACCCCTTCCAAAGCAAATACGGCGGCGAAGAACTCGATGCGAAGCCTCTGCAAATCACCGGCACGAAGCTCAGCAATGACGGTCTCACTCTCGATGTCACCATCGCGAATCTCCGCGAAGGCTATGTGCATGAGTTTGAGCTGCCGCAGCTCAAAGCCAAGGACGGCACGCCGCTCTGGCACCGCATGGCCTACTACACGCTGAATCGGAAGCGGTAACACCTCTCATGAAAATCGCCGGCCAGTCTTTTCGCACCGTCTGGATGCCGCGGGAGGGCATCGTGAGCATCATTGATCAGCGAAAGCTGCCATGGGCGTTTGAATGTCTTGATTTGAAAAGCTGCGCGGAAGTGGCGGAGGCCATTCGAGACATGGCCGTGCGAGGCGCGGGATGCATCGGAGCGACGGCGGGCTATGGCATGGCACTGGCGGCACGGGAGGCGGAGTCGTGGGAGAGCTTGGAAGCGCTCGCGGTGCATCTGATTGCCACGCGGCCGACGGCGGTGAATCTGGCGTGGGCGGTGAATCGGCAAATGAAGGCATTGAAAGGGCTTCCGCGTGAATCGTGGGCTTCGGTGGCAAAGGCGGAAGCCGAAAAGATCGCGGATGAGGATGCGACGGCATGCGAGCAGATCGGCCAGCATGGATTGAAGCTGATGCGGGAGATCGCGGCGCGGAAGGCGGATGGCGTGGTGAATGTGCTGACGCATTGCAACGCGGGCTGGCTGGCCTTTGTGGATCATGGCTCGGCCACGGCACCGATCTACGCGGCGCATACGGCGGGACTCAAAGTGCATGTGTGGGTGGATGAGACGCGGCCTCGCAGCCAGGGAGCGCGACTGACGGCCTGGGAACTTGCCCAGGCGGGTGTGCCGCACACGGTGATTCCGGACAACACGGGCGGGCATCTCATGCAGCATGGCCTGGTGGACCTTGTGATCACCGGCGCGGATCGTGTCACGAGGCGCGGTGATGCGGCGAACAAGATTGGCACTTACCTGAAGGCGCTGGCGGCGCGGGACAATGGCGTGCCATTTTATGTGGCGTTGCCTTCCTCGACCTTTGACTGGAGCATCACGGATGGCGTGGCGGAGATCGAAATCGAGCAGCGCGGCAGCCGCGAGGTGGCCTGGGTGGACGGGCCGGACGCGGAAGGCATTCTGCGAAACGTGCGCATGACGCCGGAAGGATCGCCGGTGGCGAATTACGGCTTTGATGTGACGCCGTCACGCTTGGTGACGGGCCTGATCACGGAACGCGGTGTGTTTC
>JBJONJ010000337.1:0-4331 GCA_046051905.1 Verrucomicrobiota bacterium | reverse complement strand
CGATCTCATCGTGCTGGTCGTCGATTTTGACACGCAGCGTGTCCGCCTCATTGTTTTTGCTCTCCACGAGCCGGGCCTTCGGGAAGACCTCAAACTCGGCCTTGGGAGGCGGCAGGCCGTTTTCCGATGGGGCGGTCGTGGGAGCGGCGGCCTTGCCGATCGGGATGGCTGCCACCGGCGCCGGGCGGCTTTCCTTCAGCAGGATGGCCACCAGGGTGATGATCAGCACCAGCACCGCGGTGATGGCGAGATTGAGGAGTGTTTCACGGAAGGGCATGGAGGCAGAGTGCCATTGTCATGGATTCCCGTGTTGACTCAAGAAGCAATCCTCAATCGAGGAACGAGCAGATGTACTCGCAGATGCCAGCGGACACGGAGATGTCGAAGCCGCTGTTCGCCGGCACGTCGAAGTGCTGGCCGCCGGTGTAGCTCGTTTTGGCATCGCTGCCATCCAGCTTCACCACGCAGTCGCCGGCGACGATTTCCATGCGCTCTGCCTTGGCGGTGCCGAAATGGAAATCACCGGGGTAGATCAGGCCCAGCGTCTTCTTGCTGCCATCCGGGAAGAGGATGGTGTGACTGACAACTTTGCCGTCGAAATAGACATTCGCTTTGGCGACGGCGGTGACTCCGGGGAATTCAGCGGGGATGGGCATAGGGGCGCGAGGAATAGGCGATGAAAGCCGGAACGGCAAGCGGAGAGGGCTTCTGCCCGTTGATGAGCTGTGAGATCGCAAGCCGCTGGCCCGTATGAAATCGCTCCCATCATGTCTTCCGCCCGTTTTTGCTCCCGTCGTCACTTCCTGCATGCCAATGGCTTTGGCCTTGGCACGCTCGCCTTGGCCTCGCTGCTGGAGAAGGACGGCCTGCTCGCCGCCCCGGTGAAACCGGAGAGCTTTGGGGAGGTGCGCTACGACCTGCTGCCGAAGAAGCCGCACTTCGAGCCGCGGGCGAAGGCGATGATCTCCCTCTTCATGATGGGCGGTCCTTCGCAGATGGACCTCTTCGACCCGAAGCCGATGCTCACGAAGTATCACGGCCAGAAATTCCCCGGCGAGGTGAAGTATGACAACCTCGCCCAAGCCTCCTCGAAGTGCTTTGGCTCGCCGTGGAAGTTTAAAAAACACGGCCAATGCGGCATGGAGCTCAGCGAGCTACTACCGAGCCTCAGCCAGGTGGCCGATGAGATCACCCTCGTCCGCTCCATGACCTCCGGCGTGAGCAACCACGCCCAGGGACTCTACGCCATGAATGCCGGGCGCATCACCGCTGGCCGTCCCGCCATCGGCTCCTGGCTCACCTACGGCCTCGGCAGCGAGACCGATGAACTGCCCGCCTACATGGTGCTCTCTCATCCGAACGGCCTGCCCACCTTCAGCGGCGAGCACTACACGAACGGCTGGCTCCCCGCTCTCTTCCAAGGCACGCTCGTCCGCCCTGCCGAGCCTCGCATTCTCAATCTCGACCCTCCGCCCTCGCTCGCCGGCGGCCCGCAGGCGCGGCAGCTCGCTCTTTTAAAAGCCTTCAACGAAGACCACCTCCACGCTCACCCCGGTGAGCTCGATCTCCAGGCCCGCATCTCCAGCTACGAACTCGCCGCGAAGATGCAAACCGCCGCCAAGGAGGCTCTCGACATCTCGAAGGAGCCCGAGCACGTCAAAAAACTCTACGGCGTGGATAATCCCGAAACGAAAGACTACGCCACACGCTGCATCATTGCCCGCCGCCTCGTCGAGCGAGGCGTGCGCTATGTGCAGGTGCTCAATGCCGGGCAGAGCTGGGACCAGCACAGCGCCCTCGTCACCTCCCTGCCGAAGCTCTGCGCCGCCACCGATCAGCCCAGCGCCGCGCTGCTGATCGATTTGAAGCAGCGAGGCCTCCTCGATAGCACCGTCGTCCACTGGGGCGGCGAGATGGGCCGCCTGCCCGTGCTGCAAAACGATGCTGGCTACGAAAAATGGGGCCGCGATCACAACACCTTCGGCTTCAGCATGTGGCTCGCCGGCGGCGGCTTCAAAAAAGGCTACGTACACGGCGAGACCGATGACTTCGGCCACAAAGCCGTTCTCGACGAGGTGCGTCACTTCGACTACCACGCCACGCTGCTGAAGGTCTTCGGCCTCGACCACACCAAGCTCACCTACAAGCGCAACGGCCTCGCCGCCAGCCTCACCGACAACCAGGGCGCGAAGATCGTGGACCGGCTCCTCGCGTGATCATTGACGCCTCTCCGCGGCGCTTTATGAAGCCGCATGGCCTTTCCTTTCCGTTCCCCTCGCGACACCGTCGGCGGCATCGTCGTCCTCGGTCGCATCCTCGACAAGATCCGCTACTTCGCCCGCGAGGGAAAACTGCCGGATGGCTACCACCTCGGCTATCTGGCCGGTAATCGCACCTTCGACGAGCGCGTGTGCAAGTTCCTCGGCGTCGATTTCCATGCGCTCAGCAAACGCACCAACGAAGGCGGCACCGACGAGGAGATCTTCGAATGGTGCTGCCAGACCGGCCAACGCCCTTCCCCCGAGCAGATCGAGATTTGGAACGGCTTCATGTCCAAACGCGGCTGGAATGACGCCGCCTCCAACGGCTTCCAAAAACAGAAGGAGGAAGCCGGCCTCGGCCATCGCGATGACATCGTCGTCTTCTTCGACCTCATGGACGTCGAGGAAGGTCGAATGCCTTGATCAATCCTCCGCATTCACATGCACCACGGGCAGGCATCCACGGATGCTCGGGCGGTGAATTTGCAGCGTCGGATCCTGGCCAATCCATCCCGGCTTGCCGCTCTTGTCCACGAAGGCGACGCCGATCGGCATGTCGGGCTGCGAGTCGGCGAGCCGGTTGATCTCTTGCTCGGCGTAGTCTGACATCTCAATCCACGCAAGCTTCAACGCCTTTTGGTCGATCTCACGTGCCTGGATCTTGGACACCTTCGCGGGATTGATTTTGGCAAACCGCCGCATCATGCCCAGCAAAAAGCGCGGACTGAACCCCTCGTCTTTACCGCACGCGGCCCAAACAACGGCTGGAAGAGGAAAGGTTTTGTGTAGCTCGACGATGTCGATGTAGTCGCGTGTGACTGAGCGAGCTGCGAGAGCCAGGGCCTTGTTGGTGGCCATGTCGAAGAGGTGAAGACGCCAGCCAAGCAGTGGGTCCGGCTCGATCGGGAAAAAGCGAAACGCGGAATCAGCGGCCCAGTCGATCTCCACGGAATCCCCTGCCTTGGTCACGCGAGCCTTGCGGAACGTGGAGGGTTTCGCCCATTCACCCGCGACTTGGATGACTTCAAAACCGGCCGCCACCAGCATCGCGGAGTCGCGGCTGCTAGCGGCTGCAACCTCCTCGGCGGCCTCATGAAAAATGTCGAAGTCGTGGCTGTAACGCGCGGAGTCGTCCGTCGCATTCAACACCAGACCTCCTGCGAAATGGCTCTCAGTGCTGCGATTCGCCGCGATGACCGCGAGCACATCTTTCTGGAAGGTGGTTAAAGGCATTTGTGCAGGGATTGAGCGGTCCACCAGGCGCGATGGCCGCCGTTTTCACGCAAGGCTTCAATCACCTCACGCACATCCGCCCTTGTGGTGATCGGTGCCTCGGGATTCCACCACCAGAAGCACTCGTGGAAATTCTTCACTGCCTCGTGGGCCATGCGGCTGACCTCCGTCGACACAGGCGTGGCATCTTCAGGTGTATCGGCACCGTAGATGGCGGGCTGTTCGTGGAGGATCGAGTCCATGGGAGGGAGTTTAGGCTGTCGCTGCGGATCTGGCAACCGGCAGGCTGGTCGAGCCATTCCTCCCGCCATTCTTGGCCTCCAGCGTGCTTCCCTTGATAGAGCTGCAAACTTTTGTGCTAACGCAGCGTCTTTTTCGTCCCCCCAAAAAACATGAATACCTCTCGTCGTCTTTTCCTCCGTGGCACCGGTGCAGCGCTCGGCCTGCCGTGGCTGGAGTCCATCTGCGCTTTCGGAGCTGAATCGGTCAAAAACAACACCGCGCCGCGTCGGCTCGCCGTGTGCTTCACCGGCAATGGCGTGAACCCGCATCACTGGGGTGCCAAAATGGGCGCTGGCGGCATGGAGTTGATGAAGTCGCTCAGCCCGCTCGAAGGGCTCAAGAAGCACGTGAACGTCTTCACCGGCCTTTGGAACCCCACGACGGTCGAAGGCGAAGGCGGCCACTACCCGAAGATGAATGTGCTTTGCGGCCTCAAGGTGAAAAAGACCACCACCGATGTCGAAGTCGGCACCACGATGGACCAGCTCATCGCGGCACAGACAGGCAAATTCACGCCCGTGCCCAGCGTCGTGCTCGGCACCGAGCGGCCCAGCT
>JBJONJ010000336.1:0-5021 GCA_046051905.1 Verrucomicrobiota bacterium | reverse complement strand
CGATGCCGAAGTCCGCGATTTTGACCTGCCCGCGCGAATCGATGAGGATGTTCTCCGGTTTGATGTCGCGATGCAGGATGCCCTGCTCATGAGCGAACTTCAGCGCCGCGCAGACGTCCTGCACCAGCGTCAGCGCCTCCTGAGGCGTGAAGCGGCCCGCTTTCATCGCCTGACGCAGATTCACGCCATCCACAAACTCCATCATGAGATACGCAAACGGCCCCGCAAGACCGCTATCGAACACCGTGACGATGTTCGCATGATGCAGCCGCGCCAGCAGCCGCGCCTCGCGATCAAACCGCTCCGCAAAGGCGGGATCGCCGGCGAGATCACTCGAAAGCACCTTCAGCGCCACCAGCCGGTCCAGCTTCGGCTGCCGTGCCTTGTAAACCGCGCCCATGCCGCCTGCGCCGATCAGCTCCAGCACCTCCAGGTCAGGGAAATGCACCGCCAGCTCCGCCACCGTCGGTGGACGCGGGTGATGGGAGGCAGCAGGCGGAGCGAGCGGGATCGTCGCACCGAGCAGCACGCACTTGGGGCAGAGACCTTGAGGCGCGCCGTCAGGAATCGTCGCGCCGCATTTGGGACAGAGGGATGGAGTTGTCATGGCGGCGGCTTCCTGAGCCGTGAGGAAACACAGGTTACAACTTTCTCGCTTCCGCACGAAAATCCAGCCGCCAAAGGCCTATTACTCCCACGCCAGCCTCACAAACTCCGGCGCGGGGCCTTTCCACAGCGGGGCGTCGCTCGCTGTGCTGCCTTTGGCGGCAAAGTGGGCGCACAGGACGAGTTGATCGACATCAAGACAGCCCATTATCAACCCGCCCGCGCTTGATTCCGAAACTGCGCGGGCGTCTGCTTGGTTTGCCCTTTGAAGACCACGCCCATGTATTCCTGATGGCGGAAGCCGCAGCGCTCGGCGATTTCGGCGAGGGAGAGATGGGTGTCGAGGAGGAGGCGCTGGGCGGCGGTGACGCGTTGGGTGATGAGTTCCTCATTGATGGTGCGGCCGAGGGCGGCACGGAAGCGGCGTTGCAGCACGCTGCGCGAGGCTCCGACGAGGGTGGCGATCTCATCCACTCGGATGGCATCGCAGACGCGCTCGCGGATGATGTGCAGGGCTTTGGCAACGAGTTCGTCCTGCACAGCGAGGGTGTCGGTGGACTGGCGCGTGACGGTTTCATTCGGCGGTGTGAGAGTGCGCGCGGGCACTCGCTTTTTGCCGTGCATCATTTGGTCGAGCAATCGCGCGGCTTCGTAGCCGACGAGGGCGTGATTTGGCCAGATGCTGGTGAGCGGCGGATGGCATAGGTTGCAAAGCGGTTGATCGTTATCCACGCCGATGACGGCGACCTCATCAGGCACGCGGACGCCTGCGCGACGGCAGGCTTCGAGCACGTGACTAGCGCGGTGGTCGCTGCACACCATGAGTCCTGCGGGCTTTGGCAAGCCGTCAATCCACAAGGCAAGTTTCTGCTGATGCACTTCCCACGAATCATCATGCACCTGACGTGGGCTGACGTGGCGCACACTGGTCTCGCAGCCATGCCGTTTCGCTTGCCGGACGAAGGCGCGCTCACGAGCAGCGGACCAGTTTCGCTCTTCGAGTCCGAAGAAGGCGAAGTGTTTGAAGCCGCGCACGATGAGATGCTCGGCGGCCATGACGCCGATGGCTTCATCATCAACATGCACCAGAGGAAACCCGGCGTCTGGCACCACGCCGAGCACATCGACCACGGGAAGACGTGTTCGGCGAAGCGCAGCGGCCATCGCTGGAGTGAAGACGCGGGCGATGATGCCGTGGCCTTTCCAGTTCTTGAGCCAATGCGGTAGTTCCTGATCGATGCTTCGTGCCTCGTGAAAGAGCAGCCAGGGATCGTGCTCGCGCACGTAGCGGGCGATGCCGGTGAGGATGTCGCGTCCACTGCCGAAGGAAGTCTCGACCACCAAGGCGACCTGCGGCGGCTCAGATTTCGCGACATCGCCGCGAGGGCTCTTTCGTGCGGCTTGTTTCAAAGATGAACGTCGGGCGGCCATGACCCGGGATGCTATGCGGTGTGAGGCCGGATATCTACATAAATAGCCCTGATCCCTCTTTGCGGAGCGAGCGGCCGTGTGGCTTGATCGTGGCGTCGCTGCGGAAGCGTGTCCGCATCCGCTCTCGCTCGGCCATGCAGAAACCCGATCAATTTTCATCCAGATTTCCACCGTCATGAACCTGACCTTCGCTAGACCATTCGGCCTGATCAGCATGATGTCCGCCCTTTGTTGCCCACCAACGCAAGCGGTGCCGCCGCCCAGTTCGTTTGGTGTGTGGGATCGCGGCGACAAGTTTGATCGCAGCGACTTTCCCTTTCTACAGGGTCTGGCATTCACCCAATCCTGGGCAGAAGTGGAAAAGGAGCCGGGCGTGTTTGATTGGAGCAGCCTGGATCAGGCGATGAAGAAGGCGGTCCAGAGCAGCCAGTTCCTCTACCTCTCGCTGAACGTCGGACCCGATGCGCCGAAGTGGATCTACGACAAGGGCGTCCCCGCCGTGAAAGCCGACAGCCAAATTCATGACAGCTGGCCGGTGTATCCTTTCTATGCCTCGCCGGAATACAAAACGTTCTGCCAGCGGTTGATCACAGAGTTTGGGATGCACATCCGCAGCTACTCGAAGGAGATGCAAGAGTGCATTGCGTTCATTCAGGTGAAGACCGGCTGCACGGGCGATGAATGCGCCTACAAGGGGAATGTCATCGACAAGCAATACGACCTGCCCATGACGTCTGATGCGTGGCGGGAGTTCCGGCTGTGGGAGTTCGATGTGTATGTGAAGACCTTTCAATCACCTGCCGACCAGCCACAGATCGCGCTGATGTTCAACAATGTGTCGCCGGATGACGACGCGGCCGAGAACAAGGGCTTTGCGAAGGAATGGGAGTGGGTGATGGCGAATGCCAAAGGCGGCCTCGGGATCAAGATCGCAGGCAGCGGACGCGGCCACCACTTGAGCGGCGAGCGCAGTAAGATCGAAACGTGGCAGCATCGTCTCATCGCCGCGCAGGGCACGCCGCTGTTTGCCCGGTCAGAGATGGATCAGACGTGGACGCGTGCATGGTATCAGCTGAACGTGCCGCTCAGCTTCTACTGGGGCGCTCTCACCGGCCTGCAAAGCGGACAAAGCATCTGGGACATCAGCTCCAGCGCCATGGAGGCCTGCAAGGAGCAGGGGTTCGATTACTCCTTCCATTTCTTCAATCGTTACGCGGGGCAGATCCAGCCGCAGACGGCCACCGATGCCTTTTGTGCGCTCCACAAGGGATTGGATGCTGCTGACACGAAAGCCTATCCGGAGGGCAAGTTCGGCGAGGCCAGCAAGCACAACGCAGAGCGCATGCTGAAGATCTGCGCCGCCTATGCCAAGTATGGCGCTGCAGTGGATGACCAGAACGCGCTGCTGCTGAGCCAGGTCCGCCAGCGCGACACGCAGACGGGATTCAACGATGTGGGCTGGGACATCTGGCCCGATAACTACGGACGCTTCCTCGATCAGATCGACGCCGATGCCACGTCCATTCCCCTCTGGCGCGTGGGCGGACCGATCACGAAGACCTCGTCCATTTACTCGCGCTTTGCGCGCGGCTTCGAGCACGCCTCTGGCAAAGACGCGATGCATTTCAAACTGCACGATGGCTTCTCCGAAGGCAACGATCCCAAAGCGATGGCGATCACCGTCGTCTGGTATGACGCGACAGCAGGATCGACCTGGAGGCTTGATTACGATGCGGGCAAGTCAGGCATGAAGACCGCACTGAACATCACCGGCAAAGGCGACAAACAATGGCATCATGAGCGAGTGATCATCGAGGACGCGATGCTGCGTCACGGCGGCACAAAGGGCGCGGACTTCTCCCTCGTGAACACCGATGCCAAAGACGACATCTTCAGCCTCATCGAAGTCCACCGTGGCAGACTCGACACGCCTCCGCTGCTGCCTCCCACCGATTTCAAAGTGTCGAACGAACCGCCCAAGCCACCCAAAGCGGACAAGGCGAACAAGCCCGACAAAGCGAAGAATCGGAAGAAGAAGACCGAAGACGACCGCTGATCACTTCACTCCCACTCGACACGCAAGAGTTCCATCGCGGCGCCTTTCCAGAGCGGCACGTCTTTGGCGGGAGCACCGCCCTGTGCGTAGTGCGCGCAGATGCCGAGCTGGTCGATTTGAGCCCAGGATGTGAGCGCGCCGTCGGTTGAAGTGAAGTCTTTGGCTTCGAGCATGATTGTCTGCACGGCTGCATCGCCATGCACTTCGTGTTCGCAGACGAAGGTTTTGCGCTGGCCGCGATAGCTGCGCCATTCGTTCTGCTGGAGCACGATGGCGATGCGATTCGTCTGCGGCATCTTGAGCGTGAGCTTTAGCTTCGCACCGTCGGCACCGCGATACAGTTGGTCAGTGACTTTGCGCGTCCAGAGCTGCTGATGCGTGACATTGCCCGCATTGAGAGAATACCAATCGCGTTGGCCGTGGGCGAAGTCCTCGATGAGTTTGGAAGGCTTTGCGGTGAGCTTGGGGGCGGCCTGTTTCACTTCGGCGGCGCTGTGTGAGTGAAGAAGCGAGCTGATGCAAACCTCGGTGACGGGTTTGGAGTAGCCTGGCAGTTGCGCCAGCGATTCGGGCTTTGGCAGCGTGTAGTAAACATTCGCGAAAGCGAACAGCGGCGTGTCGAGCGTGTGGATCGGCAGTTGGGCGATGTAGCCCTCCGTTTCGTGATGAACCTCGGCGCTGCGCCAGAAGCGAGCGCGAGGATCGGGATCGACGCTGTAAAAGATCTCGACGCGGGCCACGGGCAGCGATTTCGCATCGGGCCGCACGCGCAGCATCGGCACATCGTCGTTCGATTTGAGACGAAGCTCGCTCTGCGGTGTTTCCGGCAAAGCGGGGCCGCCTTTGAGATAGTGGTCGAACCACAGCGGCATCGTGATGGCCACCTCCGGCGTGAGGCGGTGGTTCATGTGCGGCACCCAACTGTAGC
>JBJONJ010000335.1:0-11503 GCA_046051905.1 Verrucomicrobiota bacterium | reverse complement strand
CATCTCGGTGAGAAGGGTGACCACCATCCCGGAAAGCGCGGCTTTGACGAGGCCATCGTCAGCATGGGCAAGCACTTTGACTTTGCCACCAATCCCAAGACCGAGGTGCCGGAAGGCCAATACCTCGCCGACTTCCTCACCGACAAGGCCGTCGATTTCATCACCCGGCACAAGGACGCACCGTTTTTCCTCTACCTGCCGCACTTTGGCGTTCACTCACCCCATCAGGCGAAGAAGGAGCTCATCGAGAAGTTCCAGCCCAAAGCCGGCGTCGGCGGTCACAAGAACCCGGTGTATGCCGCGATGATCGCCAGTGTCGATGAAAGCGTCGGCCGTTTGATGAAGACGCTCGATGAGTTGAAACTCGCGCAGAGTACCGTGCTCATTTTCACCAGCGACAATGGCGGCGTGGGCGGTTACGCCCGCGAAGGCATCCTGAAAAGCGCTGGCGACATCACCGACAACGCTCCGCTGCGCAGCGGCAAGGGCAGCCTCTACGAAGGCGGCACCCGCGTGCCCTTCATCGTCCGCTGGCCTGGCGTGACCAAAGCTGGAACGAGCTGTGACGTGCCCACCATCCATGTCGATGTGCTGCCCACCCTCGCCGAGATCGCCCACGCCGCCCCGCCGGAAGGCCAGCCGCTCGATGGCGAAAGCCTCGCGCCCTTGTTCCGCGATGCGGGCGCTTCATTGAAGCGCGACGCCATTTACCAGCACTTCCCCGGTTACCTCGGCGCAGGTGAAAACACTTGGCGCACCACGCCCGTCAGCCTCGTCGAAGTGGGCGATTGGAAGCTCATGGAATACCTCGAAGATGGTCGTTTGGAACTCTATAACCTCAAAGACGACCTCGGTGAGTCCAAGAACCTCGCTGCTGGCATGCCTGACAAGGCCAAAGAACTCCACACCAAGCTGCAAGCCTGGCGCGAAGCCATCAAAGCGCCGATGCCCACGCCGAACACTCCATCCGCCGAACCTGCCAAAAAGAAGAAGGGCAAAGGCAAAGGGAAGGGGAAAGCCAAGGTCGATGAGTGATCGAGGGAGCGTCTTGCGACCTATCCTGCTGAATCAAGCCTCTGTTCATCCAGTCGGATTTACTGCGCCACGATGCCGCCGAGCTTTCGCAGGCGGGTGGGGTGGCGGAGTTTGCGGAGCGCCTTGGCCTCGATCTGGCGGATGCGCTCGCGGGTGACGTTGAACTGCTTGCCGACCTCTTCGAGCGTGCGGCCCTGGCCGCCGTCACTCAGGCCGAAACGCTGGTCGAGCACCTCGCGTTCGCGCGGATTGAGGCTGTGGAGCACATCGCGGAGCTTGTCACGCAGCAGGTGCATGGAGGTGAGCTCCATCGGGTCGCGGGCCTCCTTGTCCTCGATGAAGTCGCCGAACTCGACATCGCCATCCCCGCCTTCGCCGCCCACCTTGGCCTGCATGGAGATGGTGGGTTGGGACATGCGCAGGACGGCGTTCACACGATCGACTGGGATCTGGATCTCCTCAGCGATCTCCTCGGGCGTGGGCTCGCGACCGAGCTCCTGATGGAGCTGGCGGAAGACCCGCATGAGCTTGTTGATCGTCTCGATCATGTGCACCGGGATGCGGATGGTGCGGGCCTGGTCGGCGATGCTGCGCGTCATGGCCTGCCGGATCCACCAGGTGGCGTAGGTGCTGAACTTGTAGCCGCGGCGGTATTCGAACTTCTCCACCGCGCGCATGAGGCCCATGTTGCCCTCCTGGATGAGGTCGAGGAAGCTCAGGCCGCGGTTCGTGTACTTTTTGGCGATTGAAATGACGAGGCGCAGGTTGGCCTCGATCATCTCGGTCTTGGCCTTCGTGGACTCGGCGACGAATTTCACGGCGCCCTTGGCCAGTTCCCGAAAATCCGCGGCATTCATCCAGACGAGGTTTTCAAAATCACGCACCGCATGCTGCTCCGCGTGACGGCGCGGATGCTCGTTAAGGGCTTTTTCGAGGGTGTTGAGCTCGGTGAGGCGCTGCTGGGTGAGGGACATGAAGTCCTCCATCACCTTCTGCTTGAAGTGAAACTTCTCGCAAAGCTTGAAGAGGGTGGTGCGCTGTGTCTCGAACTGGGCCTGCATGCTCTCCTTCTTGCGTGGACCGGCCTCGGCCAGCGAGGCGTGGAGGCTGGCGCACTTTTCAAACAGGTCGCGGGCCTGGGTGAGGCGGGTGCGCAGCTTCTTGAAGTAGCTGTCACGTTCGGCGGCCTTGTGGTCGGAGACGAGCTTGTCAAAACGTTCCGCTCCGCTGTCGAGGTTCGCGGCGTGCTGGACATAAGCCTCGGCCACGATGCCGAGCTGGTGCATGCAGGTCCGGAGTCCGTTGTCGGCGCGTTCGATGCGCTTGGAAATCTCGATTTCCTGCTCGCGGGTCAGGAGCGGCACCTGCCCCATCTGGCGGAGGTACATGCGCACCGGGTCGTCGAGAGCGTCGAGCTTGGCGGATTCCACGTCACGCTCGCGGGCATGGGCTCGGCGGGCATTTTCGACCTCGCCGTCGTCGAGGAGCTTGATCTCCATGGCGCGCAGGCGGGAGATCAGCTCGTCCATGAGCTCCGCGGTCACAAAACCGGCTGGCAGCGTGTCATTGAGGTCATCCCAGGAAAGGTGACCTTGCTCGCGAGCCAGCCGGATGAGCATGCGAAGGCGGCTCTGCACTTCGGTGGAGTTGATGTCCGAATGCGTGACCGTCGGTCCGGAGGCGTGAGAGGAGGACTGAAGATACTTTGGCGGACGGCCACGGCGGCGTTTGAGCGGAGAGCCATCGGGTGCCACGGGAGGCGGCAGCTTTTCCTTCGGCGGATGGATCCGCGGACGGCCGCGACCACGCTTTACCGGTGCCTCGGAAGACGATCCGGCCGGACTCGTGGAAGAAGATGCGTGGTTGCCTGAATGGTTCGTTTTGGATGCAGCCATACGCGCCGCGTGGGGGTTCTCTCCGGATAGTTACTTCTGGCTGGAAGCGGGCGGACTATTCGGAGGCCCACGCAAACGGTCAAGGCTTTCTTTCAAGCGTGCGTTCAGCTCCATGACCCGGTGCTGGATGGTCTCCATTTCCTGCGCCGAAAGCCCGGGATGCCGCAACTGGCTTTTGGTGCGTTGGACCAGATTTTGCAGCCTCGTCACGTCGAGCGCTTCCAAGGCCTGTCGGGCATCCACCATGCCACCCGGCGGTCTTTTGCGTGCCAGCAGCATGCTGAAAGCCGCTTCCAAATGCCGCTCCAGTCCCGCCATGAAGGCTGTGCGCGAGACTTCGTTCAGCGGGTCATACCGGCTCCGCCAGAGCAGGGCCAGCAGTTCGCTGCCAGGCACCTCGCTGAGGATGTCCTCACACTCCGCCTCCCGCAGCCAGAACAGCACCTCCGCATCGGCGAGGGCGAGTTGGCACAAAAGCATCGCGTTGGGATTTTGCGCCGCCACGAGTTTCTTCGCGCTCTCATCGGGCTTGGCGGAGCTTTGATCTGTGGCGGTGGTTTTTGGTGTGTCCTTCTTGTCCTTCGCGGCGCGGGCCACCATGCGGTTCAGGTCTTCCTCCGGCACTTCGAGCAGTTTCGCCACCTTGTTCACCGCGGCCACCCGTTGGGCCACACCGGAGAAAACCGCCACTGCGGAAGCGACCTGCTCAGCCATGCGCACACGCTCCACCATGCCCTCACCCTTGGTGCTGGCCCTCAGATGCATGATCTGATGCTCCAGGAAGTCCGGTGCGGCATCTACGATGGCTCGCAAGGCATCGGCACCTTGCTTGCGGATCAGCGAATCAGGGTCCTCGCCTTGCGGTAAAGCGGCCACGCGGACCGAAAGCCCATGCGGTGACAAAATCTCGAACGCTCTCTCCGCTGCTTTCCGGCCTGCGGCATCGCTGTCGTAGCAGAGGATGACCTCGTTGCAGAGGCGTTTGAGCATCTTGGCATGCTGCTCGGTGAAAGCGGTGCCTTGTCCGGCCACGACGTTCTGCAAACCAGCCTCGAAGACCATGATCATGTCGATCTGGCCCTCGCAGATGATCGCCTGACCCGCCTTCGCGATGTGCCGCTTCGATTTGTCGAAGCCAAACAGCACACGGCTCTTGCTGAAAAGCGGCGTCTCCGGCGAGTTCACATACTTCCCGCCCTTTTGCTCCGGATCGAGGATGCGCCCGCTGAAGGCGATGGCATCGCCGTTGTCGTTGCGAATTGGAAACATCAGTCGATGACGCCAGCGCGGATACGAGCGACCTCCGCGACCGTGCTCATCCTGATCCGCCACGCTAAAAATGCCTGCCTCGACAAGGATTTGATCGCTCAGCTTGTGCTGCGCCATCCACTCGCGGTAAAAGGCACGGTTCTCCGGCGCGTAGCCCATTTGCCAGCGTTTCGCCATCTCGCCATTGATGCCGCGGGCCTTCAGATACTCGCGGGCCGGCGCGGCGATCTGGTGCTTCATCAAGAGCAGGTGAAACCACGCCGCCGCCTCCTTGTTCGCCTTCAAAAGCATCGCCCGGTGCTTTGCCTCCGCCTCCGCGTTGGCGTCCCACACCTCCTCCTCGATGCGGATGCCCGCCGCGTCGCCGAGACGCTTCACTGCTTCCACAAAAGACATCCCGTCATGCTCCATCACAAAGCGGATCGCCGAGCCGCCCGCGCCGCAGCCAAAGCAGTGATAGGTCCCTCGTGTGGGGCTCACATTGAAAGACGGCGTCTTCTCATTGTGAAAGGGGCACAGGCCCAGCCAGTTCGTCCCGGCACGCCGCAGTTTCACCGAACGCCCGATCAGCGCCACGATGTCCGTGGCGGCGAGCACTTGGTTGACGGTTTCCTCCGGAATGCGACCCATTTGTCTGACTTTGAAGCGCAGGAGTCCCGGTGCAAGGCAAGGACGGGCTGTTCTTCGGTTTGTCAGCCACAAACCTCTGGCGGCAGACCTCCTCCCACGCTAGGCAGACGGCATGATCAAACTGCAGCAAGGCCAGCTCTGGAAGAAGGATGATGACTACCTGCGCATCACCCACTGGGAGCGCATGGCCATCGAATACAAGCTCATGCACGGCTCACCGGACCGGAAAGGCACGCTGCATCGCGTTTCAAAGAAGGAATTCTGTCGCCTGCTGAAGGGCGCGGAACTGCTGCCGAATGTGAAAGAGACGGAAGAAGAACTCCCCGACGTCGTCGAATAATCCTTACTTCCCAAAGGCCACGAGTTCCTTGCCGTTCGTGCCATCCCAAACGCGGAGAAAACTGTCCTCGCCGCCGCCGATGAGCATAGCGCCGTTTGGCGTGCTGGCGGTGGCCTGCATGTAATCGGGCAGATTGGCGATGCTGCGGATCTCACTGCCGTCGTCGGTGACGATGCGCACCTTGTTGTCGCCCGCGGCGGTGACGATCTGATTCGTGGCGCCGATGAATTGCAGGGAGGTGACCTCCTTGGTCCAGCCTTCGACTTTCTTCTTTCGCTCGCCGATGATCATGTCCCAGGTGTTCACGACGCCCTCAGCACCCGCGGTGGCGAGCACGCGACCATCGGCACGGAAGGCGAGGCTCATCACATGATGCGTGTGACCTTCAAACAGGTTCACCTGCTTGCCGGAGGCAATGTCGGTGACGCGGGTGATCTTGTCCGAGGCACCGGAGGCGAGCAGTTTGCCATCGGGTGAGAAGTCGAGGCTGAGGATGGTGTCGCTGTGTTTTTCCTTCCAAGTACGCACCAGCTTCCCGGTGGCCACCTCGAAGAAGCTGATGTCCCCCGTGCGGGATAGCTCGCCGCCGCCGGTGGCGAGTGTTTTGCCATCCGGGCTGAAGCGCACGGCATTCACCCGGTCGGCGAAGAGGCCTTTTTCATTCAAGGTGCGCTCCAAAGTCCACGCGGGCGATCCGCCAGCGCTGAGCGTGAGAGATTTCACCGCTGTGAAGGAACCATCCGGCCCTGCGGCAATCGTCGTCGTGCCCGCGGAACTGCCGCTGGACTCCTCGATCACCAAACCGCTGGCCGCGGCCCACACGCGAAGCACGCCATCTTCAAACAACGTGGCCACGCGACCGCCATCGGCGGAGAAACCGACCGCGAGAGGCTTCGTCGTGGTCTTGACGATCTGCTGCTTCAAGGCGGCGAGCTCGGCCGTGGCTTTGTCCTGCGCGGTTTTGGCCGCGGTGCCGGCGGCGTTGGCATCGGCGATGGCCTTGGCGTTCTTCGCTTTCGAGTCAGTGATGCGTTTCACGTCGTCCTCGGCGTCCTTGATGTTGCTCTCGGTGGCGGAAACGGCTGCGAGGGCGGACACCTCGCTCATCTTCGCGGTGATGAGCTTTTCCTGCGCCATCTTCAAATCGCGGTCCAGCGTGGCATCTGGCTTGCCGCCGGGCGCCGCTTTGATCTTCGCGTTCACATCGTCCACGGCCTTTTGCGCCTCGTTCTTGGCGGTGGTGGTCGGTGGCACGGCCTTTTGCTTCTCGGGCAACACCTTCTTCATCGAGGTGATGGCGTCGTTGGCCTTTTTGAGCAGCTCATCAAGGGCGGTGTTTTGTTTCGTGATACGGTCGGCCTCGCTCTTTTGAAAAGCCTGCTCCAGCGTGTTGCGAGCGATGGTCCATTCAAGCTCGGCGGTCTTCTTCGCAGCGGCCAGATGACCGCGAAGCTCGATGACCTGCTTCGCGGTGGCAGCGTCCCAAAGCCGCACCGAACCATCGGCGCAGGCCGTGGCGATCGTTTTGCCATGGCTGGACACCGCACTGCCCAAAACGGCCAGTTTGGAGCTGTCGGCGATCTTTTTGACGAGAGCTGCATCGGCCGGTTTGGAGGCCACCGGAGCTGCGGAAGCCTTCGAGGGCTGCACGTGCCAGATTTTCACTTCGCGGAAGCTTCCGCTGGCAAGGCGTGTGCCGTCCGGACTGAAGGCGAGGGATTGAACAAGAGCACGATGCGCATCCGGGATCTGCGCGGCCACGCGGCGAGAAGCCAAGTCGTAGATGAAGATGTCATTCGAGCGACCGCAGGCGGCATAGCGACCATCCTTCGACATCGCCACGCTGTAGATCGGGTCGATGCTGGCCGCGAAGGCCTTCAGCGCCACGGTGCGCTCGGTCTGCGTGGAGCTTTTTGCGCCGAGGTCGATCCACTGCTTCAAAAGCGCGATCTCGGCCGGTGTGAGCTTCACAGCGCCGGATTTGTTGTTCGGCGGCGGCATTTCCATGTCGTCCATGTGCAGCGAGGCGGTCACGATGAGGCTCTCGGCACTTTTACCGGTGATGATCGAAGGGCCGGAGTCACCGCCTTTGATCATGAGCTCGGGCGTTTCCATGTTCAGACCGGCCTTCGTGGTGGTCTTGTTGTGGCAGGAGACGCAGTTGGCCTTCAGAAAGGGGAACACATCGCGGTAGAAGTCCGGCTCCGCGAGGGCGGCACCGGGCAGAGCGAGGACACAAAGGGGCTTCAGGAGCGATTTCATGTAGGAAACCTACGCTCCGAAAGGCCCGCAGTATGCAGCGTGCTTACTTCTTCTTCACCCAGGTGGCGATCGGTGTGTGCGTGTGTGCCGGGGCGGCCTCGGCGGTGGTGAAGGTGATGCAAAGGCTCACTTCGCCCTTGGCATCCGGCACGGTGGCCTGGAGGATTTTGACGCCCTCGCCCTTGCCGTCCTTGTCCTTGCCCACGGTGCGCATCTGCTCGGTTTTGGGCTCAGGAGGGTCGCCCACGGAGAAGGTGGCACCTTTGGGCGAGACGATGGTGGCCAGGAGCTTCTTGTTGTTCAGCGTCAGGACGGCGCTGGCACCATTTGGAGCAATCTCCGCCTTCGTCATCATGCTCCAGACGAGGTTCTTGGAGTTCTTCACGTTCAAGTCGTCCTGGATGACGAGGTAGGGGGCGCTGCCACGCATCACCATGACGCCGCGATGCACATCCTTGGCCGCTTTGTCGTAGGCTTTGGTCATATCGACGACGGCGAGGCCTTGCTCAGCCGTGGACTGGCCGAGGAGCACGCCAGCGCGGGCGTCCATTTCCTGATTCTCGCCAAGGCTGATCGTGTTCTGCCCGGCGGTGCCTTCGAGGAAGAGTTCGTAGCGCTTGGTGCGGTCGGCACCGGGTTTCACCTCGAGGCCGGGAGCACGATCGCTCTCCATGCCGAGTTCGAGGCCCCAGCGGACGCCACCGGCATCGAGGACGAAGCTGCCGATGTCGAGCTGGCTGTGAAGGTCGCGATTGTCACCGCCTTTGACCGCCACATAGAGGTCGTCCTTGGTCCAGCCGCTGCGCACGCTGGCCGCGATGCCGCCCGGCATGGCAAACTCCAGGCTTTCCGGTGTGCCATCACCAGCGGCATGTGGATTGTAATACATGAAATGACCGGCCTGGCCGAAGTAGGAGGAACCGACGGCCATCTTCGCGCCCGCGGCCACGGCAGGGATGCCCGGATTGCCATGCAGGCCGCAGAGCCAAGTGGCCACCCAGGGGCGTGAACCGGCGTTTTCCGCGCTGTCACCATAGTTGAAGGGCCTGCCTGTGGGGCCGTAGAGATGCAGGCGGGCCGTGCCGAACTGCGGAATGCCTTCGAGCATGGTCAAGCCCAAGTCCTTGCCTGTGGCGCTGCGGAGCGACTGGATCACCATCGAGGCGTAATCCATGACCGCGTCTCCTGCGGCCATGCCTTCCGGCCACACGCCGCCAGGGGCGAAGCGCTGGATGCCCTCGCCAAAGAACTTCGCTCCCTCGTTGGCGCACTTTTTGGCCATATCAGGTGCTTCATCGGCAAAACCGATCGCGGTCAAAAGCAGCGCGGAGGCCATGGCCATCTGCTCGGCATTGACCGGAGCTTCCTCGCCCTTGTCGGGCTTGCCTTTGCCCTTGGATTTGGTGTCACTCTTCTTGGCCGTGGCAGTCGCTCCCGGAGCGGCGCCCTTGGCGGTTGCCGGAACCGGATCCTCATTCAGATGCGCGATGAGTGCATCGACGCCTTTTTGTTCGAGAAAGGTGCGGATTTCCGTGGCCTGCTGGGCATTGAAACCATCGCGGAACCAGTCATACGCGAGTGTCACGGCGATGACCATGTCCGCCACGGCCTGGGCCTCTTCGGGATGCCAGTCGCGGAAGTTCGTTTTGTCGCACAGCAGGATGGCCTCGCGCACGGCACGCTCCTTCCACTTCAAATCGCCATCGCCGTAGTGCAGCGCGGCCAGCAGGCCCATGCGGTAGATGGCCTTCGATCCCTCGCTCACGGTGCCGCGGATCTCGCCGTTGATGCGGTTGAGCTCGGGATCCTGCAGCAAGTCTTCACCGGAGGTCTTCAGCACGCCCATGAGCTTCGCGAGCGCGGGATCAGCCTCGATCTGGCCTTTGATGGCGGTCCAGCCGTTCAGGTTCTGAATGAGGCGCGGACGCACTTTCTGGATGCCGCTGAGGTAATCATTCGCCGCCGGGGCTTTGAACTTCGCGATGGGATTGATCACGATGGCCGGGCGTGGCGGTGCGGGCTTTTTCGGCACGGCGGGCGCCTTGCCTTTCGGCGCGGCTGGAGCGGGCGTCGTGGTGGCGGCTGCCGCGGGCGTGGCCGGAGCCGTTGCAGGCATGGCCGCGGCTGGAGCGGCGGCAGGCGGCGCGGCCTTCATCGCGGCATAGCGGGTCTTCGCGTATTCAAAGTCGGACGGGCTGAGCGTGTTGATCGGCACGTCGAACTCACGGCCGTCCTTCGTTTTGATTTTCACCGTGCGGGCCACCACATCCACAGACACCAGCGTGGCCTCGACGGTTTTTCCGGCGGTGTTGGTCCAGACATGATACTCCTCCGCGAGCTGGCCTTTGACGGTCGAAAAGGCAAGAAAGGCGACGAGGGGGCAGGCGAGACGTGCGAACGGCTTCATGGAAAAGGAGGGTTGGCTCAAAACGAACGCTCAAAGCAGCCCTTTCCGGGCGATGGGTCAAGCGCGAAGTCCTCACCAGAACAGGCCATGGGTCGAAAATGCCTTGGTTTGCCCCGGAAAGCAGGGTTGAAGCCTCGAAACCCACGCGGTAGCATCGCGGCCCATGAGCAAAAAATCCGGCTGCCTCCTCGCCTTCGTGATCTTCCTCCTCTTCCTGAGCCTGGCGTGCAACCTGGGCCAGTTTGCCGTGCTTTCCGGTGGAGTGGAGGCCGGCGCGGCCCTCTCGATGCCTGCCAAGCCGCTACCCAAATTCCGCGAGAACCTCCTCGAGGCCGCGAAGGACAAGGCGACGGCGAAAATCGTGCAGATCGACCTCGACGGCATCATTTCGTCGTTTTCTTCCGAGGGGCTGTTTTCCGAGGCGATGCCCAGCATCGAGAGCCTGAAGCGCCAGCTCGCCCAGGCCACGGCTGACGCGGAGGTGAAGGCCATCGTTTTGCGCATCAACTCCCCCGGCGGCGAGGTCACGGCCAGTGACGTGCTCTACAACGCGGTGAAAAAAGCCGCCGCCGTGAAACCGGTGGTCGTTCACATGGACTCCGTCGCGGCGAGCGGTGGCTACTATGTCGCCTGCGGTGCCACGAAGATCCTCGCCAGCGAGACCACGCTCACCGGCAGCATCGGGGTCATCATGGAGTCGATCAATTACGCTGATCTGTTTGGCAAGGTAGGGCTTGGCATGAACACTTTCACCAGTGGAGCCTTTAAAGACAGCCTCAGCGGCTCCCGGCCGATGCGCGATGATGAGAAAGCCTACATCCAGAATCTCGTGGCGCAGATGTACGATCGCTTCCTCGGCATTGTGAGCGAGGCGCGCAAGCAGCCGAAGGACCTGCTCAAGAGCACGGTGGCCGATGGCCGAGTCGTCACCGCCCGCGAGGCGCTCGCCGCGAAGCTGGTGGATCAAATCGGCTACATCGAGGACGCCCGCGCCCTCGCTCGTGAGCTGGGCAAGGCTCCCGGTGCCGCTGTGGTGCGCTACAAGCAGGAGCACAACTTCTTTGATGCCCTGGGCCTGGCGGAAGCAGCTCTCAGCAGCGGCCAACAATCCGCCAAGGTGGAGCTGAATCTCGGCGGCAGCGCCGCGCTGCCCCGCCTGCAGCCTGGCGTGCCTTATTACCTCTCCTCCACCTACGCCCGCTGAGCTCGCGCATGCCGGAAACCGCCAACATCGCCGTGCTCCAAGACTTCACCTGCATCGCCGGGCTGGCGATGTTTCTGGGGTTGCTCGGCTACAAATGGCTGCGCCTGATGCGACCGGAGGCGGCGTGGAACCACGAAGGACTCGTCACCTCGCAGCAATATGGCGACATCGACCTCGTGGCCCTGACCGCGGGACTTGGCCTGCTCCTGAGCGCCATCATGCAGCCGCTGTCCCAGGTGGCTGCCGCGCCGCAGACCTCGCCGGGCGTGAACGACGTGGCGCTGGGCATCTTTTTCCAGCTCATGCTCTGCTGTGTGCTGCTCGTGTATCTCGTGCATGTCCGCCACCTGCATCCGGTGGAGCTGTTTGGCTTCACGGTGGTGCGCTGGAAGCTTCTCGCCGTCGCGGTGCTGTTGGCGCTGGTGCCCATGTTTGTCGTGGTGGGGGCCACGGCGGTGATC
>JBJONJ010000334.1:0-2501 GCA_046051905.1 Verrucomicrobiota bacterium | reverse complement strand
GACGCGCCGAAGATGAATGCGATGGTGATCGAAGTGGAGGTGTTGAAATGAAAACGCTGCTCTGCCTTCTCGCCCTCACGACGGCTCTCCACGCCGCGAAGCCCTTCGTGCCGAATCTCGGCCCCGATTTGCCGACCATCACGGTCACGTGCGGCGAGGTGTCGCTGTTGCTGCGGCAGACCACGCAGTGGACGCCGGGGCGCATCGATTTTCGCGGGCAAGCGATGACAACGCAGCGCAGCGCCTACGGCACGGTGTTTTCGTTTCCCGACTGCGGCTTCATCGGCACGGCGCATCTCGAAAACGAGCCGGAGCCGCTCGAATCGCTCGCCTTCATCCTTGATGGCAAACCCGTCGAAAAGCCCGAAGCCGTGCTGAAGGGCCAGACCTTCCGTTTCGAGCGCAAATCACGCATCCGCGACTTCGAGCTGACCTGCATCGTCGAGCTGAAAAACAACCAACTCCACGAAACGACCACCGTGCGCACCGCGAAGGCTGTGCCGCTGAAGCTCGTGTATCATTTCATGCATGCGTGGGCACCGACTGTGTCGGCGTTTTGTGCGGGAACGGATTCCGAGCCTGCCAAAATGCTCTCCGGCCCGTTGCACGACGGCGATGACACCGCGCGGAAGTTTTTCATCAACCAGCGCATCGATTGGATGGCCGTGTTTGAGCCGAAAAGCAGTCAGTTCGGCGTCTCGCGCCTGCTTTCCGCAACTGAACTCGGCGGGCACATCGCGACGATCTGGAACGTGCCGGGCTCCTACCGCAAGTTTTACCTCAAATGCTTCAACAACTCGACCGTGCCCGCCGGCTTCGAAGGCACCTGGCGCATGGTGACCGCATTTGGAGCCAGCGATGCCGCAACATGGGAAGAAGCGGCACGCCGGAGGGCGGATGAGTTGAGGTGATGCGTGCTTCGTGATGCGTGAACCACATGCGGCACTCTTTTGAGGCTCACGCATCACTCCTCACGCATCACGCGTGGGCCATCAAATCTCGCTGAGCACGCCGCTGCTGGCACCGAACTTGTCCATCTCGATGCCGGTTTGCTGGAGCATGCGGACGTAAAGGTTTGAGAGGAAAGTGTTGTTTTGCTTGTCGTGGGCGATGTGGCCCGCGTGTTTGTAGCCGCCGCCGGCGAGGATGACGGGGAGGTTGGTGTTGTCGTGGTTCGACGCGTTGCCGAGGTTGCTGGCGAAGAAGATCGAGGAGCGATCCAGCAGCGTGCTGTCGCCCTCGGTGCTGGCTTTGAGTTTGTCGAGGAACTCGCCGAAGACGCGCATCTCGGCGTCTTCGATGAGTGCGAGCTGCTCCAGCTTGCCGGGGTCCTGGCCGTGATGCGACGCGTCGTGGTGGCCGATGTTCACGCCCTGGATCTCCGGCTTGTCCTGCGAGCCGAGCCAGAGCGAAATGGCGCGTGTGCTGTCGGTTTGAAACGCGAGATGCACGAGGTCATACCACTGGCGGCTGCGCTCGACGAGTTGTGCGCTGCTCAGCTCCTGCGGCGGCTTCACGTCGAGCTTTGGCTTCGGCGTGAGCTGCCAGGTTTCGTCCTGTTGCAGCTTTTGCTCGGCCTCACGGATGGAGGAGACATACAAATCGAGGCGCTCGCGGTCTTCGCTGCCGAGTTTGGCGTTCAGGCTGCCGAGTTGATCGCGCACATCATCGAGAATGCTCTGCCCGTCCTTGATGCGGCGCATTTCGCGCGCGGTTTCGTCCGCGGTGCCCTGGATGAAGAGCTGCTTGAAGACGCTGCTCACGCGCTGCTCGGCGGGAAGCCGCACGCCACGTCGATTCCACGCCGCGCTGCCGCCGCCGATGACGAGCGAGTTGAACCGCGTCTGTCCCGCGAGGTGCGATGCGACCTCCTGATCGAGCGAGATGCTGTTTTTGATGTCGTTTGGCCGGATGAAGTCGGGATGCACGCCGGTGAAGAGGCCGACCTCCGCGTAATGGCCTGCGCCGTAGCGATGCGAGAAACCGGAGAAGACGGTGAAGTCATCGCGGCGGCTTTGCAGGAACTTCAGGTAGCGGCTGGGCGTGTAGTTCTTGCCCGTGTCCGTCGGGAAGAAGTTCGGCGCATGCATGCCGAGCGGCCTGCCGACGAGCAGCACGCGTTTCGGTGCTTTGGCGGCCTTTTTTGCCTCCGCGGCGCTCAAAGACATCATCGCATCGAGAAACGGCAGCCCGATGGCAATGCCGGAGGAGCGCAAAAACGTGCGGCGGTCGAGAACGTGGCGTGGCATGGCGGTGGTTTGGTTATTTGTGCTTAAACGGGCGGCTCTGCACGATCTCATGAACGAGTGTGCGGAAGCCATAGTTCTTGGTTTTCACCTGGGCGACGATTTGCTCGATGACTTCGCGGTCGGCGAACTGTGGCTCGGCGCCGGTGGCGTAGGTGAGGAGTTTTTCGGCGAGGTTGCGGGCGATTTGATCGGGATCGGCGAGCAGGAGGCGCTTGTAGTCTTCGATGGTGGTGAAGGTTTTGCCATCATGCG
>JBJONJ010000333.1:0-9169 GCA_046051905.1 Verrucomicrobiota bacterium | reverse complement strand
GCGGGGAACTCTTTGAGCTGCGACCATGTTTTGCCGCCGTCGCTGCTGCGGCAGATCCACAGTGGAAGGATGTCATCGCGGAACGCGGCCTGTTTCGGCCGCTGAGGCTGCTTCACGTCCGTCCACCCGGAGCAGAGCACGATGAGATCGCCATTCTTCGCGAGGCCGGCGGCCACGTTCATGCGGTTCGTGTGCGGCTCGTTCGGCGCGGGGATGCCGCGCAGCGTCCAGAATTGGCCGTCGGGGCTGTTCCAGCATTCGGCGGCGCCGGGCATCTGTCCGTGGCTCGGTTTGCCGAAGATGGTCGTGTTGATGCTGCCATCCGGCATCAGCGTGAGGTTCGGCCACGCACATACGTTGTCGATGGCGACGAGGCGCTGGATGTCCTGCGCGGAGAGCGTCGAGCAGAGGGCGAAGAGGAGGAGAACACGTTTCATAGCGGGAGAAGTCAAAGAGTGGTCAAGAGGTCAAGAATGGGTCAAGGAGGTCGTCTTGACTGCTTTGACGACATCTTGACCATCTTGACGCGGTTTAATCCGCGAACCGCCACGCATACAAATCCGCATCCTTCATCGTGACATGCAGCGTGACGGCCTTGTCGATGAGTTTGGAGGTATCGAGCACGTTCGCTTCAAACTCATCGCCGTAGATTTCGGCGGACTTGGCGGCAACGGCACCGGTTTCGTTGATGGCTTCGATGAGGAGCGAGCCGGTGGCGGAGGTGGCGGAGTTGAGGAGGAGCTTCGAGCCGGTGACTTTGATCGGTTTGGTGGTGAAGCTGCCGCCTTTGGCATCGGCGTGCATCGACGCGAAGCCCTGCTTGCGCACGGTGAGGCGGCGGATGCGATGATCGGGGTGGCGGTAGTGCTCGGAAATGTAGAGCGACCATTCGCCGTCGCCGGGATCGTAGATGCCGCAGGCGGTCATGTTGCTGCGCTCGGTCCAGTTTTGGAGATCGGGACCAGGACGCACCCAGGCTTCGAGGAAGGGGCGATCCCAGTGCGTGCCATCGCGGCTGCTCATGAAGACAGCATCGCTCACGCCTTTGCCGCCGATGTGGCCCTTCACCTTCTCGCGCGTGGTGGCGAAACGCTTGGGAAAGGACAGAAACAGATGCGGCGCGGTCGGGCAGGGGACGGTGGCGCTGGTGTAGAAGTGCTCGAAGGGCACATCCTTCGCGTATTGATGCGCCACACCATCGCCCCAGCTCAAGAAGTCCGTGGAGGTCATGCTCTGGATGGCGCGGACCTTGTTGCTGAAGATGCGGCTGAAGCTCGCGTAGCGATTCCGCGTCACGTCCCAGAAGGCGAGGTTTTGCGAGTCAAAAGCGCCTTTTGTGATCACCGGCGTGTCCTGCATCTTTTTCCAATGAATGCCGTCCGGCGAGGCGAAGGCATACAAACCGCCCGGAGTCTCGCCCTGGTGCCAGTTCTTGCCGGGCTGCTTCACACCGCCGAGCGCCTTGTAGCGCTCCGAGGGCTTCGCGTTCGGATTCGCATCGAGAAACGGTGCGAAGTTGTGCGACTCGACGCCGCGCCAGATGACGTTGTTGTCCTTCGTGCCGCCCGCCTCGATCAAACCGAGCTTCGGCCGCGTGAAATGAATGCCGTCCTCGCTTTCCACGAAGCAGGTGACCTGCGCGTCACTGTGATCGCTGCCGCCAGCGGAGCCGCGGTAGTAAAGACGCACCTTTTTGCCATCCTGAATGGCCGAGAAGTAGCCGCAGGTCGGCCCTTCCCACGGTTTGTCGGTGGTCAGCACGATCTCGCGCCGCACTGGAGTTTGCAGTTTCAAAGCGAGGCCGTCTTTCTTCGCGACGAGGTGTTCATCGACGAACAACTCCCAGCGCGTGCCGAGATCGAGCGGCGTGGCGGCGGAGGCGAGCAGAGGGCAGAGGAGCGAGAGAAGGAGAAGTCTCATGCCAACTTAAACGCAGTCTCACGCCACTTCTCCCGTGGTCTCGCACGCAAACCAGCCTTCCGACTGACCCATCGGCCTGCGAGCCGCGAACATGATAAAATGATCCGCGGAATCATTTCACCAAGGCTTTGCCCTTCTTTTGATGAACTGCCCCCCTTCCTGCTAGTGCGGCGTTTGAAAATGATTGGCAGTCTTGGCGAAGCCAGTCGATGACAGAGGCGACATGAATGAAAGCCAAGAAGTGCAAGCCATTGATGGCTGCTTGGTGGAGCAGCATTGAAAAGCCGCGCCTTTCAACTGAAAAACCTCTGCCGGTGCAATCCTCGGAAAAACCCTGCCTTTATGAAAGGCACTTGTCAGACAGGACACTAAATTTGCTTTGTCGAGTGTCGGCACAGTTCGCCGTATCAACCCAGATGATCCGCTTCACCTTCTTTCTTTTCGTTGCTTCCACATCGGTCGCTCTCGATTACCCACACGTCACCACCGAGCCTCAAAAGACCGGTTGGCCGCTTACGGCGGAAGAACGGGCCTATGTCGTCGATAAGCCGGAATACGAGCGTCGCCCCGGTCGTGAATCGAGCAAGCATCTGCCTCAGTTTTGGCCTCAAGTGCCGACGGCGGGCCATTTTGGCGGCGATTCATGGCTGAAGCTCCACGAGGCGCATGTGAAGACTGTGCAGGCGAATCAAGGCCCGCTCGATGTGTTGCTCGTCGGCGACAGCATCACGATCCAGTGGGGCGATTCCTGGAAAAAGAACTTCCCCGAGCTCAATGCCGTCAATATCGGCATCGGCGGCGATAAAACGCAGAACGTCCTCTGGCGTCTCGATCACGGTGGCGTTGATGGCCTTCAGCCGAAGGCTATCGTGCTCATGATCGGCAACAACAACATGTTCTTTACGCCCGAGACCGGCATCGAAGCCGCCGCCAAAGGCATCGAGATGTGCCTGAAGAACCTGCGCGAGAAGTTTCCGACCGCCGCCATCATCGTGGCGAAAATCCTGCCGGCTCACATGCCCGGGAATCGCTTCTACGAAGACATCAAGAAGACCAACACCGCCCTCGATCCCCTCAAGCTCGACAGCGATCCGAACGTGAAGGTGCTCGATCTCTGGACCGACTTCACCAACGCGGACGGCACCATCAAGAAGGACCTCTTCACCCCGGATAACATCCACCTCTCGCCTGCGGGCTATGCGGTGTATGCCGCCAAATTGAAGCCGCTGCTGGTGGTGAAGTAACCGGAATTAGGCAGAAGAATGGGGGCAAGAGAATGAATCTGTTTGTTATTCTTCTGCCACCATTCTCCTGCCTACGTTCCCCATGTATTATGCGTCAGATTCTCCTCACTTGCCTGTTTGCCACCTCGCTCTTCGCTGCGCCACCGACGGCGTTTTTGGAGCAGCATTGTTATGACTGCCACGATGCCGAGACGAAGAAGGGTGATCTCGATTTTACCGCCCTCACCTTTGACGCGCAGCATCTGGACTTGCTCGTCAAAGTGCATGATGCGGTGGAGCGTGGCGAGATGCCGCCGAAGAAGAAAAAGCAGCCTGCGGAGGCGGAAAAGGCGGCGTTTGTGGGTGAGATGGACGCGAAACTGATGGCGCTGGCGAAGGCGGGCGATCAGGGGCGCATTCGGATGCGGCGGATGACGCGGGTGGAGTTTCAAAACACGCTGCAGGATCTGCTGGCGCTGCCGAGGCTCGACATCACGGCGCTGCTGCCGGCGGATGGTCGCGTGGCGGGCTATGACAAGATGGCGGGCGCGTTGGACATCTCGCCTGCGCATCTCGCGGCGTATGAGGAGGCGGTGGAAAAGGCGCTGGATGCGGCGATTGCCACGAGCAGTGCACCGCCGCGAGTTTACAAGAAGCGCATCTATCCGGCGGGGTTGTTCAAGTTTGGCGGGAACCTGCTCCAGGGGCAGTTTGTGCTGCTGAAGGACAAGCAGCCTGATCCGGCGCTGCCGGTGCGCGGCGGCTTTGAGGAAAAAAAAGGCCATGTGGGCGATGCGGGGCCGGACTTGGAGGAAAGGCGCAAGCTGCTCGAAGCCGTGAAGAAATCGCAAAGCGCAGTCGGTTTGCTCAATCCGAATCTCGCGGGCTATGAGGCGGCGATGAATGTGTCGCCGATCTACGCGGGCATGTATCGCATGAAGCTCTCGCTCTGGGGCTTTCACTGGAACGAGGGCAAGCCGGAGCCTTGCGCCGCGCCCCAGGCTGCGGTGCTGCGGGCACATGAGGAGGGCAAGCAACAGGAAGGCGGACGCTTGCTGCGAGCCTTCACCGCGCCGTCGATGCAGTCGAACGAGGCGGAAATCACCGAGTGGCTCGATGCGCATGAAAGCATCGTCTTTGATCCGGTGTCGATTCCCTGGAATGGCCTGCGCATCGGTCAAGTGGCCGGACGCGCGAAGAAACATGTGGGGCCTGGCGTGGCGATTGATTGGTTCGAGATCGAGGGGCCGATGCACGCTGTGTGGCCGCCAGAAAGCCACAAGAGACTCTTTGGCGATCTGTCGATCAAACCGTGGCCGCAAGGCAGTGAGGCGGTGACGCCGCAGCGCGAGGAGGTGCGCAGCATCGGCGGCTATGTGCCGAGCATGCATTTCGATCTCACGCCGCAGGAGCGAAAGCCGACGCTGGAGACCGTGCAGTCGGCACAGCCGGAAGAAGATGCCCGCAAGCTGCTCACGGCGTTTTTGCCGAAGGCGTTTCGCCGCGAAGTGAAGGCGGATGAGATCGAGCCCTATGTGGCGCTGCTGCGCTCGCGACTCGCCGCGAAGGACTGCTTTGAGGACGCGATGCGTCGTGTGTATGTCGCGGTGCTCACCTCGCCGGATTTTTTGTTTCGTGCGCCGGATTCGCTGGCCTCGCGGCTCTCTTACTGGCTCTGGAACGGGCCGCCGGATGCCGAGTTGCTCGCCGCAGACCTTCAAAACCAAGCGGTGCTCCGCAAGGAGGTGGACCGCCTGCTCGCGGACAGACGCAGCGAGCGCTTCATCGAGGACTTCACGAATCAATGGCTTGAACTCAGCCGTCTCGATGAAACCACGCCCGATCCGCAGCTTTACCCCGAGTATCGCTTTTTGCTCCACGAAGGCATGGCGGCCGAGACGCGTGCCTTTTTGCGCGAACTCATCCAAAATGATCTCCCCATCACTGCGCTGCTCAAACCGGGCTTTGCCGTGCTCACGCAGCGCCTCGCCGAGCACTACGGCATCCAGAACGTGCATGGTGTGGAGCCGCGCAAAGTCCCGCTGCCACCGGAAAGTCTGCGCGGAGGCCTGCTCGGCCATGCGGCCATCCACAAGCTCACCGCCAACGGCACCACCACCTCGCCCGTGAAGCGCGGCGTGTGGGTGATGGATCGCGTGTTGAACGATCCCGCCCCGCCACCACCGCCGGGCGTCTCCGCGGTCGATCCCGACACACGCGGCACCACCACCGTGCGCGAGCAGCTCGAAAAACATCGCGCCGATGCCAATTGCGCCGCGTGTCACGCAAAGATCGACCCTGCTGGATTCGCGCTCGAATCCTTCGATCCCATTGGCGGTCTGCGTGATCGCTACCGCTCCAACGGCCAAGGCGACGAGCCACCCGAAAAAGGCAAAACCGACTGGCGTGTGCAATACAAGCTCGGTCCGAAAGTGGACCCGAGCGGCGCCCTCAACGATGGCCGCTCGTTCAGCGGCCCAAATGATTTGAATGCCCTCCTCACCAGCGATCCCGCCCGACTCGCCCGCGCCTTCATCGCCCACCTCTCCCGCTACGCCACCGGAGCCGAAGTCAGCTACGCCGACCGAGCCCAGATCCGCCAGATCGTCGAGAGCACGAAGCGCAGTGGGTATGGGCTCAGGTCGTTGATCCATGCTTTGGCTCGAAGCGAAGTCTTTATCGACAAGAGAATGGGGACAGAAGAATGAACTGACTTTGACCTCTGAATCCTATTCTCTTGCCCCCATTCTCTTGCCTAATTCACCCATGAACCGCCGAAACTTCCTCCGCGCTGCTGGCGCTTGTCTCGCTCTGCCTTCCATCGGGCGTGCGGCTGAAAAGCTGCGGCCGAAGCGGCTTTTCGCCATTCATGTGCCGCTGGGCATGATGCCGCAGTTTTTCTTTCCGAAGGCTGGCGAGACCTCCAGCCCCTATCTCGACCTCATCGCCGCGCATCGTCCGCACTTCACCACTTTCAGCGGCCTTTCGCATCCGGGGGTCGATGGCAATCACCACGCGGGCCAGTGCTTCCTCACGGGCGCGCCGCATCCGGGGCAGCCCACGTTTCGCAACAGCCTCTCGCTCGATCAACTTGTCGCGGAGCAGATCGGGCTCGACACGCGCTTTCCCTCGCTCGCCGTTTCGGTGCGCAAGGGCGAGCACTATGCCGACTCCATCGCCGTCTCGCGCTCCGGCGTCGTTTTGCCGTCGGAGACCAGTGCCGAGAGGCTTTATCGACGCTTGTTCGTCGCGGGGACTCCCGAGGAAAAAGCCGCAACCATGCGCCGCATCGAAGCGGGCGGCAGCGTGCTCGATCTGATCCTCGACAAAGCCAAGCGACTCGAAAAAAGCACCGCCGCGGAGGATCGGGCGCGACTTGAGCAATACTTCCAAAGCGTGCGCGAACTCGAGGGCCGCCTCCAGCGCAACATCGAGTGGGAAAACCGCCCCAAACCCAAAGTGGACTATCCGCAGCCCAAAGACATCGCCGATGCCAATGAGGTCATCGCCAGGTCCAAGCTCATGTTCGACCTCATCCGCCTCGCCTTGCAGACGGACAGCACGCGCGTCGTCACGCTTTCGCTCAGCACCTTCAGCGTCGTGCCGCATGTCCCCGGCGTGAAGAGCGAAACGCACGGCCTTACCCACCACGGCAACGAACCCGACAAGATCGCTGAGTTGAGGAAAATCGAAGAAGCCCAGATGACCGCCTTCGGCGACCTCCTGAATGCCTTTCAATCCGTTAACGAAACTGGCGGCAGCTTGCTCGACCGCACCCAGATCCTGTACGGAAGCTGCCTCGGCAACGCCAACTCCCATAGCAACCAAAACCTCCCCCTCATCCTTGCTGGTGGCGGCTTCAAGCACGGCCAGCACCTCGCCTTAGACACGCAAAACAACACTCCGATGGCGAACCTCTTTGTGTCCATGCTTCAAAAGATGGGCATCGAGGCGGACAAATTCGCAAGTAGCACGGGAACGCTGAGTGAAGTTTCCCGCATTTAAAAGCGATGCCATGTCAATGAACCGTTTGACTTGCATCCTTCTGAGTTTGCTCACCACGCACACGTTCGCCGCTGAACCAACCGCGGCGGAGTGGATGCCACGCGTGGAGGATCGCACGGCGCTTGGGTGGGTCGAAGGGCCGCCAAAGATGTTTGGCGATGCGGCGCGGCCAAAGGAGGAGGTGCTGGGCTTTGAGTTTGGGAAGCAGACGATGCGCTTCGACACGCGGCGCGTGCGGCCGGTGGAGGGTGAGTGGGAATGTGTGCTGATCGTGAATGGACGTCGTTTTACATGCACAGGGCACACACAGTCGGATGACGAGTGGCAGCAGCCAGTTCGCTTCGTGGAGAGTGGTCGCTTTTTTCAGCGGGTGGTGATCGAGGGGCTGACGTTTGCGGATGCGGAGGGCAAGACCTTCGACGGCACGGCGCGACTGGAGATCAGCGTGTGGCCGGAACGGCTCGCGTTTTGTCTGGAGAGCGAAAGCGAGGCGGTGATGGAGTTGCGGCATGGTGAGAAGAAGTCGAGCGGCAGTCGCAACGTGCTGCTGGAGGTGATCGCAGGCGCGGCGAAGGCCGTGGTGGAGTCGGAGCTGGCGGTGACGCGGGATGAGGCGCTGGGTTGTCATCGGCTGGTGCTGCCGGAGGGGCGGTGGAGCAATGCGGGTGGCACTTATTACCCGGAGGAGCATCTCGACCGCATCGACCGCTGGCGTGTGACACTGCGCAATGATGCCGATGAGCCCACGGTGGTGCGATTGATGTTCACGCAGGAGAAGCATCTGCCGATCACGGGTTTCACGCCGATGCTTTGCGAACTCGATGGCACGCCGACGGGCATTCCGGTGCAGCTTTCAAAGAATTGGCACATCCGCGCGGAGAAGGGCCGACTGCCGCACGACGGGCAGTGGTTTCATGGTTTCGCGTGGGTGCGTATGCCGCCGAAGTCGCGGCGCGAGCTCGTTTTCCAGATGGTGCATGCTCGCTACGGCGGTGTGTGCGCGGCCTCGCATGCGCAGCTCTGCCTCATCGGCTGGGGACATAATCAATTCTGGGATCAGGCGGCGGTGGGCAGCTTTGGCGAGAGCATCTGCTTCGAGCCGGGACGCGTGCAGCGGCGCTGCTTCATCACGGATGTGCGCCCGCTCATGACGCTGCCCGTCGAGCCAAACGCGAAACGCTGGGGCTGGGCCGAAAACTGCGGTGGTGGCGATTTCCTCCTGTGGAAAGATACGCAGGGTCGCTACCAAAAGATGACCGGCACGCGAACGGAGTATCGAGCGCATGGCCCGTGCCTCACCGACGTGAGCTACACCGAAGAATCGAGCGGCGGCGAGATCGCGGCACGCATGGATGTGTCCGTGCCCGCGGCGAATGATCATCTACGCACCTTTCTGCGGCTGCGTTACGACGTGCGGAAGCCGCTGCGGTGGCAAAGGCTCGCGTTCTTCCAGATCGGCGCGGATTTTTACAACGACGTGCCCGCGAGACGTGTCGCCATCGGCGATGTCACGGGCCTGCACGAGGAATGGGAGCCGCGGCGTGCGAAGGACGAGTATGATCGCGCCGCGCTGCCGCTCGATGGCGAGAGCGCATGGCTCTCCGTGCATGGCGTGGAGCGCGGGGCCTTGAAAAAAGGCCACGCGATGGCAAGTCGAGGCCTCATCATTCGTTCGTGGCGCGCCGTGCTCGGTGGAAAAACCGCCGCGCCGCACGTGTCCACCTTCGGCACCGAGTGGGGCAAAGGGAACCACAAGACCGCCGTCGAGCTTTCACCGCCGCCCGACCTCACTGAGTTGCTGCCCGGCGATTTCGTCGAGGCGGAATTGGAACTCGTCATCTTCCCCGCCGATGCCGCCGCTTACTACGGCCCGGACAACGCACTGCGTGACTTACTCACCCGTGAGGCCGACACCTGGCGTCCCGTGCATCGCGAGGCCAAAGGCAATGCACTGAAACCCATCGCGAAACGCGGTGTCATCACCAAAAGCTATCCGCTCGTCATCACCGTCGATGATGAGC
>JBJONJ010000332.1:0-3735 GCA_046051905.1 Verrucomicrobiota bacterium | reverse complement strand
GACATCGACGCTATCGAGCGCGTCGAAATCCTCCGCAGTCTGCGCAAAGGCGATTGCGATGTGCTGGTGGGCATCAACTTGCTCCGCGAAGGCCTCGACCTGCCGGAGGTGAGTCTCGTGTGCATTCTCGACGCGGACAAAGAAGGTTTCCTTCGCAGCGAGACCTCCCTCATTCAGACCGCAGGTCGTGCGGCGCGACATGTCGCAGGTGAGGTGGTGCTCTTCGCGGACATTCAGACGCAAAGCATTCGCGGACTCCTCAACATCAGCAGCTACCGCCGTCAGGTGCAGATCGATCACAACGAGAGGCACGGCATCACGCCGCAGACCGTGCGTCGCGCTGTGCAGGAGAGCCTGCACATCCTCGGTAAGGCTCGCGAGGTCGAGGAAAGTGTCGTCCGCGAAGGCGGCGGCGATTTCGCTGTCACGGAGACGATTCGCGAACTCGAGCAAGAAATGGCCGAAGCGGCCATGAAGCTCGAATACGAGCGTGCGGCGCTGTTGCGCGACCAGATCCGCGAATTGAAGAAGCAGGTGGAAGGCACTTCGGGCGATGTTTTGCCTCGTCAGGAAGTGAAATACGGCAAACCCAAGCGCAGTAAGAAAAAGTAAAACCGCACCAAATCCTAGCTCGGAGGAGATTTTTGTTGCCAGTGTATCAGTTGTGCTGTTACACTAGTAACACACTGCGAGTCATGCTGCCTTTTTCCATCCAGCTCACCGACGGGACGCCCGTTTCCGACCAGATCCTGCTGGCGGTGCGCAAGGCGTTGCTCACCGGGCAGATGAAGGCGGGAGATGAGTTTCCCAGCGTGCGCACGCTGAGCCAGGAGCTCAAAATCAGCCCCACCACGGCGCACAAGGTCGTCCTGCAGCTCAAAGACGCCGGATGGCTCAATTCACGGCCCGGCATCGGCATGGTCGTCACGGAGCCGGATCAACCGGGCCTCGCGGAGCGCCTCGCGCAAATCACGCCGGAGTGCCGTGCGCTGCTCAAAGAGGCCGCCGAGCTCAATCTCACGCTCAACCAAGTCATCACCCACCTCAAAAGCCTATGATCACGATTTCCGATCTTCATAAACGCTTCCGCAAAACCGAAGCCGTGGCCGGTTTGAGCCTCGAAGTGCCCGAAGGGCAGGTCACGGCGTTTTTAGGCCCAAACGGGGCAGGGAAGAGCACGACCATCAAATGCCTGCTCAATCTCCATCGGCCCGATTCCGGCTCTGCGAGCGTTTTGGGCACCGATTCGCGAAAACTCGGCCCCGCGCAGTTCAAGCAGATCGGTTACGTCTCCGAAAACATGGAGTTGCCGCTGTGGATGACGGTGAAGCAGTTCCTCGACTACTGCCGCCCGCTGTATCCGAACTGGGACAAGGCCTTCGAGGCCCAATTGCTCACGCAATTCGACCTCCCGCTCGCCACCAAATTGAAGGACCTCTCCCGCGGCATGCGCATGAAGGCCGCGCTGCTCAGCAGTCTCGCCTATCGCCCGAAACTTGTCGTGCTCGACGAACCCTTCAGCGGACTCGACCCGCTCGTGCGCGATGAATTCATCCGCGGTCTCCTCGAACTCACCGAGCAGGAAGGCTGGACCGTTTTCGTGTCCTCGCACGACATCGAAGAAGTTCAGCGCCTCGCCGATCGCATCGCCATCATCAACCGCGGCAAGCTCGCCCTCGATGAAACGAGTGACAGCCTCCAAAGCCGCTTTCGAGCGGTCGAAGTCGTGCTGCCCGATGCATCGAAAGCCCCCGCAGGCTTGCCAACGGAATGGCTCCATGCCGAGCAAGCGGGTCGCACGCTACGCTTCATCGACAGCCGCTTTGTGAGCGAGGAAGCGATCGCCGCAGCTCTGCACAGCAGCCTTTCATCGGTCGTGAAGCCCGAAGTGCGCCCGATGAGCTTGCGGGAGATCTTTGTCGCTCTCGCCCGTTCCTATCGTCTCGAAGGGAAATGAGCCATGAACCTTGTCCTGCATCAACTTCGCAAAGAACTCCGCTGGCTGTGGCCACGGTGGGTCGTTTTTGTCGTCGCGTTGATTTATGACTTTGTGGTGCAGACGCAGTGGGTGTTTCCGTTTGGTGAAGAGCCTGGATTTGGCCTGATGTCGCTGGTTTGGAGCGTGCCGATGTGGTTCATCGCGTGGTGGCTGCTCATGAGTGTGCCGTCGGAAGAGCATGGGATGGCGTTTCGCGTGACGCGGCCGCTTTCACGCGTGCAATACTGGCTGGCGCGGGTGCTGGCCGGTGTGGTGATGGTGATGCTGCCGGCGATGATGGAGAACGCGGCCGTTTTGCTCGCTCAAGGACGCCCTTGGACGGATGTGGCACGCGGTGTGGCTGAAACGGGCATCGCGATGGCGGTGATGATGCTGTGGCTGCTGCCTGCGGGCACGATCCTGCGTGGTTGGGAGAAGTATGCGGCGTTGGTGTTGTTTCTGTTTGCCGCGATGAACTTCACGCCGGTCTTGTTGTTGGAGATCTGGGGCGTGGAGCATCGGGATTGGTGGTGGGTGCTGTCCAATGCAAGCCTGATGCATCGCGCGGCGGCCTGCGTGGGCGTATTGATGCTCTTGCTGGCCTTCTGGCATTCACGCAGGCCACTGGGCCGGACTCTTCGATTGGTGGCACCGGTGGTGATGTGCCTCTTGTGGATGAATCTGGGGATGGTTCCCGAGTTCCCGAATGCAACCGAGGCTCCGGTCGATGAAGCCTTGGTGAAGCGCATGACGCAAGGACGTGAGATCGAAGTTCGTGGTGTCGAAACGGCAAAATCTCTCGAAAACGACGGCCTGCCGCTGCGTGCGGAGGTGAGGATGGATGGCATCCCAACTGGTATCGCACCCTATTGGCGGGTGGAGCAGTGTCGGATCATGCAGGACGGGATGGAGGTGAAGGAGGTGCCTCCGACGCGCTTTGATACGCGTGGTGTGGCTTCAAACGTGGATGGTCTTCCGTTTCAAATCCCCCTCGCGAGGCTTTTGCCGTCGTCTTTTCCGCCGGATACGCTGGTGCTCATGCAGGGGCGCTTGGAAAATGTCCGTCTGGCGAGCCTGCCGCTGGATATGAAGCCGGGGAAGCCGCTGGAGCTGGATTTGCATCTGGCAGCGGACTGGCTGCGCGTGCGGGAACTGGGTCGCATGCCTTTGAAGGCAGGAGCGACGATACGCACTCCGGAAAACGAAATCGAGGTGATGAAAGTGATCGCCAATACGGACAATCGCGGCCACGAGCGCAAAGGAGCGCTGACGCTGCGGCTGCGGGAGCGGCATGTGACTTTTGCCGGGAGGAATGCAGCGCGTCCATTTATGCCGGTGCTTTGCCTCTGGGCTGCTGACAAGCGCCTCGTGTGGCAGCAGGTGATGACAGGGATCGATCAACAGCGTGGTGAGAATCACGGCTGGATGACTTTGCAGCGCGAGGTGACGTTTTTGTGGCCAGTGCTTTCGACTGGAACGGGTGTGACGATGGAGAATCTGGCGCAGCAGGAGCTGGTGTGGATCGGGGGCGACTATCTCGGCACCTCGCGGCATGCGGCGAAGCTATCCAACGTCGATCTTGGTGATGGTTGGCGTCGCAAAGACCAATGGCCGGAGACCCCGGCATCGCTGACGCCGGAGAATCCGCGTGTGGCTTTCGTGGAGCATGTGAAGAGCATGCGAAAGCCGGATTTGAAGGCATCCCGCGAGGAGATCGCGAAGTTCATCGCGGCGGTGTATGCGGCGGAAGTGATGTT
>JBJONJ010000331.1:0-7681 GCA_046051905.1 Verrucomicrobiota bacterium | reverse complement strand
CCACCGAGCACCGCTTTGATGCATGAATTCGACTCTGGCGTGCCCCAGAGGATCAAACTCTGCGTCTTGCCCTCGGCGAAGATGTCTTTGATTGCGGAGGCCTTCACGACACGCACATCGCCACGCATGAGGCTGCGCCAGCGGGTGAGGAAGTGCTCGGATTCCGCCTTCACCCAGGCATCGACGGCGGTGGAGGATGATGATTTCCCATCCGGCAGCACGACGAGGAAGCGCTTCATGAAGGCGGTGTCGATCGAACCAGGATGCGAGGTGGGCTTGCCGCCTTCAGGGCCTTCGTGCTGGAAGGGCGTGGCATTGCCAAAATCACGCCACTGGCCGTTTTCTTTGATGAGGCGGCAGAGTGAATTCGGCACGCGGGGGCCGGGGCTGAGGAAATTTTCGAATTGCGGCAACTCGGGGCCGACGGTGAGGCTAAGCGCGGCACCATCGACAATGACCTTCACCTTGCCACCGCCTTGACGAGCCTGTGGTGGCGGGTAGAGCACGATGCGGCACACGTTGCTCGTCTTGAGCTCGATGGTCTGGCCGTCGAGCACCTTCGCGTCGATGCGGGCGTCCTTCCAGCTCTCGTCGAGCCCATGGAGGTTCACCCACTTCACGCGGCCATAGAGCGGTGTCTTTGTCTGGATGTGAACTTCATCGGGAAAGAGCTCGCGACCTTTCGCGACGGCTTTTTCGATCCAGGCCTGCACTTCCTTGATCGTCTCGGGATGATACTTGTGGCCCATGCCAGGGCCGATGAGGTGCGGCGGCTTCATGCCTTCCTTCGCCAGCACTTCCATCATGTATTCGGCGCTGTCACGCTGCGCATCTTGCTCTCCGCTGTAGCTGATGAGCGGCACGTTGAGAAAGTTTCGCGCATAGTCCGGCACATCGTAAAAGCCCCAAAGCGTCTGCTCATACCACGAGGGATACTTGTCCGGCGTGAGCTTCTGATAGCGTTTCACATCGGCGAAACCGGCACCGGTATGCACGCAGGCCCACTGATCGGGAAAATGAGCGCCGAGATGCCACGCACCCGCGCCGCCCATGCTGAATCCGGCGATGGCGACGCGGTTCGAGTCGATGTTGAAGCGCTTCATCGCATCATCGCGGCATTCGAAGACATCCACCTCACCGGCGGACTTCCAGCCGTTGCAGTATCGGCCGAAGGGATGGATCACGATCGTGCCCGCAGGCTGAAACTGGCCGGGCTTTTTCGCCATGAGACGGCTGTAAACAAAGTTGAGGTCCGTGGCGGTATCACCGCGGCCGTGGAGCCAGATCCACATCGGTGTCTTCTTTGCTTTGAAGTCCAGACCCTCGGGAATTTCGACGCCGTAGGGCTGCGCGGAGTCATCGAGCTTCGAGTAAAATCCGAGCACTTTTTGCCCGCTGCCATCGAGCCAGGGCGTCTGGTTCTTTTTGAGGTCGTCGATGCGCTTTGCTGCCTCATCGAGCAAGGCGTTCGCTTTCTTGAGGCTGTCTTCGGGCTTCTTGTCATACCACTCGTCAAACTCGAGCGCATAGCGCACGGCTTTGAGGAAGATCTCCGCGTCCGCGGCACGCTCGTGCTTCTTCACCGCGACAAAATCGCCCGTGAGGCTCTTGAGGCGTGTTTCGATGCCCGCTTCCTGACCCGCGGAAAGCGCGGTGGTTGGCTTGGGCGGCAGGCTGCCTTTGAAGGACGCGGTGGCGCCGTTCGGGCTCAGTTGAGCGAAGGCAAACGAGGGGAGCAGGGCAAGGAGGGGGACGCGCATGGAAACGAAAAAGGGAGCCGCATTAACACGGCTCCCTGCGGAAATCCTTCACCGGGTCGGCGAAACAGCGTCTCACGGCTTTTTTTACGGGAGGCCGACTCACCTGTGACAGCGAGGCGTCGTACCGCACAGACTTCGGGAAGCTAGCGACGATGTCGTAGGCCCGCTTCGTCGTGCCCGTCCACTTGGAAGGCTTCAAAAAGCCGTCGCCGCTTATTTCGACGCTGATTTTGGCGCCTTTGGGCATGTTCGTGAGCCCGGCGGCAGTCAGGCCGTTTTCATTGGCATCCACGGCGATCTGAAAAGTTCCAGGCCGGATACTCCGGACATTCACCTCCGGGCCATCCTGGGCAAAACCAAGCGAGACAGCGGAAGAGACGGAAAGAACGGCTTTTTTATACAGGATGAGGGGGCGGCCACCCGCAGCCCCACCGCCTTCGCCAAGCATGAAGTCACTTGATCTCCTTCACAGGTGCCTCTCCGAGCTGGAGCGAGGGAGCCTTGGCCTCGTCGCTAACGTTGAAAGCTACCCAGTGACCGTTCGCGGCATGTGCGGGGAAGCCGCAGGCCAGCGCATACTCGCCCGCCTCGTCGGCAGTGAAGGCGAAATCCGCCTTGGCGAAGGCCATGCCTTGCTCTGGCTTCGGCACGGCGGCCCCGTCGAAGTAGGGAGCGCCCATCTGGGGCTTCTTGAGCATGTCCTTTTCCACCACCAGCAGGCTGTGCGGGATCGGGCTTGGATTGATGAAAGTGACCTCGACATTCCAGCCGGTGGGCACGGTGAAGATCGCTTTGCCATGGGCGTGGCCATTGAAGTTCATGCCGTAGTTCGCGGCGTTGAAGGTGGCGATGAGGGTGAGCTTCACCGTCTTCGGCTTGTCCCCCAGCTTCATGAAATCGGCCTCGGTGATGCCGGCGAAGAGCTCCTTCTTCAAACCGGGGATCTCCGCGCCTCCGTGTTCATGCCCGGCGGGCTGCTGGGCGAGGAGGGGCGACGAGAGGAGGCTGAGGGCGAGAAGAAGGCGCATGGTGAAGGAACGGATTGAAAAGTGAAAACTGGAAAATGAAAATTGGAAATTGAGCCTGACGCGGCAAACCGTGCCTCATGGCAGCTTTTTCCATGCCTGAAGGTAAACCTGACGTCCTGATCATCGGGGGCGGCAGTGCCGGCGTCGCCGCGGGCATCGCCGCGGCCCGTCGTGGCGCCGAGGTCCTGCTGGTGGAAGGCGGCGGCTACCTTGGTGGCGCGGGTACGGCGGCGCTGGTGCATTCGTTTTGCGGTCTGTATGAACTGCGAGAGAGCGAGACAGAGCCTCTGAAGATCGCCAAAGCCGGCCTGCCGGAGGAATTGGAACGCCGTTTACGAGAGGAGGGCATTGGTGCGCCGCGTCGCATGGGCCGCGTGGATGTGCTGATGCACTCGCCGCAGCGTCTCGCCGCTTTTTACGACCGCTGGTGCACTGCGGAGAAGCAACTCAAGGTGCTGCTGCATACCGCCGTGGTCGCCGTGAAGGTCGAAAACAACCGCGTGAGCGAGCTGACGCTGCATTGCCGCGGTTCGTCGATGCTCGTGCGGCCCAAAGCCATCGTCGATGCCAGTGGTGATGCCGTGCTCGCCGCCCTCACCGGCCATCCTTTTGAGCTCGCTCCCTCGAATGAACTGCTGCGCCCCGCTTACTGTGCTGGCATCGCGGGTGCGGGCGAGCTACCGCCGCTCGAAATCGCTGCCGTCATCGTGCGTGGCATTCAAAGCGGTCATCTGCCTCGCGACGCTTCAGGCGCTCATTTTCGCCAAATCGAAGGCGGGCAGGTGTTTTTGACACTCGACCTTCCCGGCGATGAACATTACGACAGCACCTCTGCCGCCAGTTTGAGCGCCGTCGAGGTCAGTGGAAGGTCTCTGGCCTTTCAAATCGTCGATTACCTGCGAGGCGAGCATGCGGCGTTTCGAGAAGCATGGATCGCCGCGCTGCCCGCGAGAGCCGGCGTGCGTGAGAGCCGTCGCTGGATCGGAAAAACCATCCTTACCGAAGAGGACCTGCTCTCCAGCCATCGCGGAGACGATGATGTGGCCTTCGCCACCTGGCCGATGGAACTCCGTGAGACCGCCAAAGGTCCCAAACTGATCTTCCCGCGCGATTTGAAGCCCTGCGGCATTCCTGCCGGTTGTCTGCAGGCCCGGGATCTCGCGAACGTCTTCATCGCCGGACGCTGCCTCTCCACCACCCATCGTGCCCAGGCCAGCACGCGGGTCATGGGCACTGCCCTCGCCACCGGCCAGGCCGCAGGCCGGATGGCTGCCGCCTCCTGAGCCTTTCCCACGAGCTTTTGCTGGCTTCCCCGGCCGCGGCGGCTACCACTCGTGCCCCCATGCCACGCCTGCTGCTGTTCCTCACCCTCCCGCTCTTCATCGCCGACCAGGTGACGAAGAGCTGGATCGTCGCGAACTTTCCCTCGCCCTTCGATCCGGCTGGCTACGGCGTCGAGCGGGAGATCATCCCCGGCATCTTCTGGCTGCATCACGCGGCGAATACCGGCGTGGCCTTCGGCATGTTCAACGGCACCGCGTATGCGAACTACGCCTTCACCTTTGTGTCGCTCGCGGCGCTCGCCTTCATCATCGTGCTGCATCGCAAAGGCGCCTTCCCCGGCTGGATGAGCCGCCTCGCCGTCGCCCTGCTGGTCAGCGGCATTTTTGGCAACCTCACCGACCGCCTGTTCCGCGAGCACGCCACCGGCAAGCTCTTCAACGGCACCTTCTTCGACGGCTACGTCGTGGACTTCCTCCGCTTCGACTTCGGCTTCCCGCCCTTCAACCCCTGGCCCTCCTTCAACGTCGCCGACTCCTGCGTCGTCTGCGCCGCCATCCTGCTGGCCCTCAGCACCTTCTTTGAGAAGCCGGAGGAGAAGAAGGTGTAGACCAATTCATCGGACCTTGGTGAATGGACGCCACATCTGGTTCTGGTCAAATGTTCGAAGATGTCCGATGACCCGAGTCTCTAGGTTCACTGCTTTGAAGCCGTCAAATTTTCGACACACTGCATAGCCTCTCTGAATCCGACTCCAGTGAGCTCGCGATACATTTTCACGGCGAGTAGCATGTCATTTGATCGGGCGAGGGCTTCCACGTTTTGCATGGTCGGCCTCAGATTGCTTGGCGCTCCTTCAGCCTGTCCAGTATTCCGAAGGTCCGGGTAAGGCGGAGTCCGCCCGATGAAAGCATGGCGTCTCGCGTCCACGCCATAGTCTGAGGATGCCCGGAGGATGGCGGCATCCTGTTGGGGATTTACCAGAACGTCTTCTTCGTAGACTCACCTCGTGAAGAATTCCAAGATGCGGCGTGCCAGCCAATGGCAGCGGGCCTCCGAAGTCGATCAGGCCACCGATGCTCTCGGAAACACTGATGCAGAGATCGGCCAGGATGACATGGTCTCCTGGTTGGTTGCACATGGCGATCAACATGACTTGGTCCTGAGGTGTCCATCCGATCTCTCGTGAATAGCCAAGTTCGGTGAACTGGCCCTCGTAATCTTCGCCGGTCGCTCACAGGAACGGGCGGCCCCGAACAGCGAAATCCATCCCGCAAGCGCTGTCGGCGATCTCATCAATCAGCCTGGTCACTCGCTGAAGCGTCAGTGCGTCGAGTCGATTGGCCAGTATCACAGATGCGGTGGGGCCGGCCATGTTTTGATGATTTGTTGAGGCTGGCAGGCGGATAGGAACGCTCAAGCAGTTTTCCTCCGCTTCGATTTCGGTTTTCCGCCCCCTTTGACATCGCGGGAGGAAGTCTGATACTGTGCCCTGCATGGGCACCCCTCTCCTTGAACAACTCATGTCCTCACCGCTGCTGCCTGAGATCCTTCAGGAAGGCCATGCGAGGATGCAGCGTGAGCACGCCCTGCGCCTGAAGTTCTACCAGGACATCACGCCGGAGCACAAATGGGAGTTCATCAATGGCGAGGTCATCATGCATTCCCCGGCGCTGAACCGTCACCTGCGGGCGACGAAGCGCTTGTTCAAGCTCATGGATGCTTTCAGCGAGGTGTATCAATGCGGGGTGGTTCACATGGAGAAGGCCATGACCGTCTTTCCGCGTAATGACTACGAGCCAGACATTGTGTTCTTTGGCATCGCCAAGGCAGCCCAGCTCACACCAGATACACTGAAGTTTCCTGTTCCCGACCTCATCGTCGAAGTCTTGTCCCCATCCACAGAGGCGAGGGACCGCGGCGTGAAATTCGCCGACTACGGCAGCCATGGGGTGCGTGAGTATTGGATCATTGACGCCGTCGCCGAGACCCTGGAGGTCTATCGGCTCAAAGATGGCGGCTATGCGGATGCACCCCCATTGATCACAGGCACGGTGCAAAGCGATGTCCTCGCCGGCTTCGAGATCCCCGTCCGGGCTATTTTTGACGCGGAAGACAGCCTTGCTGCATTGCGTGGCATTCTATCGGCATAGCAGACGCCATGGGGCGGTTGGAGCGATAGCTACTCTTCCCCATCGGAAAAGACCTCTGTCGATCCCACCCCGGATTTTCGGTTTGCACCGAGGCCCCTCAGTTCCTAATAAGCGCCTCCCCAACCCTCCGCTCTTAGCCCTCAGCCCTCCGCACCCCCGCCTGTGGCCAAAAAATCCTCCTCCAAGCCGACTGACGCTCATTCTCCGATCCTTCCCTCCGCCGCGCCGGTGGAGCACAAGCCCGTGGACGATCTCTACGGCGACTGGTTCCTCGACTACGCCAGCTATGTGATCCTGGAACGCGCCGTGCCGCACATCCACGACGGCCTCAAGCCCGTGCAGCGCCGGATCATGCACTCGCTCTGGGAGAAGGACGACGGCCGCTACAACAAGGTCGCGAACATCGTCGGCCATTGCATGCAGTATCACCCGCACGGCGACGCCTCCATCGCGGACGCGATGGTGCAACTCGGCCAGAAAGAGCTGCTCATCGATACGCAGGGCAACTGGGGCAACACCCTCACCGGTGACAACGCGGCGGCTCCGCGATACATCGAGGCCCGTTTGTCGAAGTTCGCGCAGGATGTCGTTTTCTCGCCGAAGGTCACCGAATGGCTGGCCAGCTACGACGGCCGCAACAAGGAGCCGGTCACGCTGCCGGTGAAATTCCCGCTGCTGCTGGCGCAGGGCGTGGAAGGCATCGCGGTGGGCCTGTCCTGCCGCATTCTGCCGCACAACTTCATCGAACTTTGCGACGCCAGCATCGCGGCGCTGCGTGGCGAGGACTTCAAGCTGCTGCCGGACTTTGCCACCGGCGGCATCATGGACGCCACGGAGTATAATGACGGCCAGCGCGGCGGTCGCGTCCGCGTGCGGGCGAAGATCGAGCAAGGAGCGAAAAAGAACACGCTGGTCATCACGCAGATCCCCTTTGGCACCACCACGGGCGGCATTCAGGACAGCATCGTCGCCGCGAACGACAAGGGGAAGATCAAAATTGCCCGCGTGGACGACAACACGGCCGAAAACGTCGAGTTGGTGATCCAATTGCCCGCCGGTGCTGATCCCGATCAGACCATCCAGGCGCTGTATGCCTTCACGGATTGCGAAGTGTCCATCTCGCCGAACGCGGTGGTCATTTTCGAGGACAAACCGCGCTTCGTCGGCGTCACCGAGTTGCTGAAGGCCAGCGCCGAGCATGCGAAGAAACTGCTCGGCATGGAGCTGGAGATCCAATTGGGCGAGCTGGAGGAAAAATGGCACTTCAGCTCCCTGGAGAAGATTTTCATCGAGAACCGCATCTACCGCAAAATCGAGGAGTGCGAGACTTGGGAAGCTGTCATGGCCGCCATCTGGAAAGGCCTCAAACCCTTCCTCGGCGGCCTCAAGCGCGACGTCACCGACGACGACGTGGCCCGCCTCACGGAGATCAAGATCAAGCGCATCTCCAAGTACAACA
>JBJONJ010000330.1:0-4106 GCA_046051905.1 Verrucomicrobiota bacterium | reverse complement strand
TTTGGCGACCTTCTTCTTGTTCGCCTCACCGGAGCCGGAGGCGATGTTCGCCACCTTCTTGAGGAGGTTTGAGGCAGGTGGCTGCTTCGTGATGAAGGTGAAGGACTTGTCTTTGTAAACGGTGATGATCGTGGGAAGCACGTCGCCGCCGAGCTTCTGCGTGGCGGCATTGAACTCTTTGCAGAAACCCATGATATTGACGCCGGCCTGACCGAGCGCGGGACCGATGGGGGGCGAAGGATTGGCCGCACCGGCTTTGATCTGAAGTTTGATTTGTTTGACGATTTCTTTGGCCATGTCTGGGGGTCCTTAGGTTGTGTGTTCTTGGAAGAGGGGTGGGTTGAGGCGCAGAAGCGGCGCGGGAGAAGAAAATTACGAGGCGTCGGCCTTTTCGACCTGCCAGTATTCGAGATCCACAGGGGTGGAACGTCCGAAGATATTCACGGAGACACGAAGCACGCCGCGCTCGGGGTCGATCTCCTCGACGATACCGATCTGGCTCTCGAACGGACCGTCCGCCACGCGGACGCTGTCGCCAGGGCTGAAGGCGATCTTTGGCACGGCACCATCTTCTTTTTCGCGGGCCTGGGCCAGAATGCCGTCCACATCCCGCTGACGCATGGGCATCGGATTGTCCTTACCGCTGGCAAAGTTCAGCACGCCGTCGGTTTCCTTGATGAAATACCAAGAGCGGTCGATGAGGCGGTTGTGCTCGTCGAGAAGGTGGCAGTTCACGAACACATAGCCGGGGTAAAACTTGCGGTTGTGCTCGCTGCGCTTGCCTTTTTTCACCTCGGAGACGCGCTCCATGGGGACGAGAACCTGGTAAACGTAATCACCCATCTCCTCGGTCTGAATACGGCGAAGCATGCTCTCGCGGACTTTGTTTTCAAGGCCTGAGCGGACGTGAATCGCATACCACTGTTCTCTGGCGGGGGGGATGGAGGCCATGACTGAAGGTGACGGAGGCGGGTGAAAGGGAAAAAGAATGCCAGAAGGCTCCGGCGGGCAATTTATCTGCCAAACAAGGTCTGGGCGGCCTGGAAGGCTTCGCGGAACGACACGTCAAAAACTGCGACGAAGGCTCCGAGCAGGATCATCGCGACAAACACCACGAGGGTGGATTCATTCAATTCGCGGTATTTAGCAAAACCCTTCTCTTTCGGGTCCCACGGCCAGGTGGCTTTTCTCAACTCGAGGAAAACCTCGCTGACATATTTGCGGACTTTGCTCATGAAGCGTGACGTGTGCGGCGGATTTGCGTGTGTCCGGTGATTTCTTCGCTGGCAGGCCAGGAGGGACTCGAACCCCCAACCGACGGTTTTGGAGACCGCTACTCTACCAATTGAGCTACTGACCTGTGTCAACGAAGACGCTTCCCGGAGAGGATGGCGTGGAAATACGAATCTGCAAGTCCGCCCCTGCTTTCGCCGGGAGATGAAGCCACCGCCGGGCCTGTCGCCAGACCCGGCGGGGATTCAAACAAACGAACTTGCGCGGAAGGCTTAGTCGAGAATGTCGGCGACGCGGCCGGCACCCACGGTCTTGCCGCCCTCACGGATGGCGAAACGGATGGTCTTCTCCATGGCAATCGGGGTGATGAGCTCCACGGTGATGGAGACGTTGTCACCAGGCATCACCATTTCCACACCTTCAGGAAGGGTCACGGAACCAGTCACATCCGTCGTGCGGAAGTAGAACTGCGGGCGGTAATTGTTGAAGAACGGCGTGTGACGGCCACCTTCATCCTTGGAGAGGACGTACACCTCAGCCTTGAATTTTTTGTGAGGAGTCACAGAACCGGGCTTGGCGATGACCTGACCGCGCTCGATGTCGGTCTTCTTGGTGCCGCGGAGGAGGAGACCCACATTGTCACCAGCACGACCTTCGTCGAGCAGCTTGCGGAACATTTCGATGTCCGTGACGGTGGTCTTGGCGGTCGGACGGATGCCAACGATTTCGACTTCGGACATCTTCTTGATGATGCCACGTTCGACACGGCCGGTGCAGACGGTGCCACGACCTTCGATCGCGAACACGTCTTCGACGGGCATGAGGAAGTCCTTGTCAATCGGACGCTCAGGCAGTGGAATGTAGCCGTCAACGGCATCCATGAGCTTGAGGATGTTGGCTTCGTGGGTGGCGTCACCTTCGAGAGCCTTGAGGGCGGAACCCTTCACGATCGGGATGTCGTCACCCGGGAAGTCATACTTGGAAAGGAGGTCACGAACTTCCATCTCGACGAGGTCGAGGAGTTCAGGATCGTCCACCATGTCCACCTTGTTCATGAACACGCAAAGGGCGGGCACGCCGACCTGACGGGCAAGCAGGATGTGCTCACGGGTCTGGGGCATCGGGCCGTCGGCGGCGGACACCACGAGGATGGCTCCGTCCATCTGGGCGGCACCAGTGATCATGTTCTTCACATAGTCAGCATGGCCGGGGCAGTCCACGTGAGCGTAATGACGCTTGTCGGTTTCGTATTCGACGTGGGCGGTATTGATGGTGATGCCGCGTTCTTTTTCTTCGGGGGCCGCGTCGATCTGGTCGTAGGCGCGGGCCTGAGCGAAACCTTTCTTGGAAAGGACGGTGGTGATAGCAGCGGTGAGGGTGGTCTTGCCGTGGTCAACGTGGCCGATGGTGCCGATGTTGACGTGCGGCTTGTTGCGTTGGAATGCTTCTTTGGCCATGAGGGTGAATGAGGGGGTGCGCTTGTGTTCGTGTGTTGTTTGTCGAAGACTCCCTGCCAAAAGCGGCCGCTGGAGCTGTTAGAGGGACTTGAACCCTCGACCTCGTCCTTACCAAGGACGTGCTCTACCACTGAGCTATAACAGCCTAATCTAGCGGCGGCTTTTTGGAAGAAAACCTCCTCCTCTTTCGATAAGAAAACCGGGGCATGATGAACCTTGACTTGGCGTCAAGGGACAATACACCCCGGCCTGCGAATCGAAAAAGTGGGTTGAGAGTAGGAGGCTTACCCTACCTGTCAAAGCCTTTTTACGTTTTTGAGAATCCCTCTTTCGGGGCAACCCAGGGGGGGCTTTGCTGGGAAGACCGGAGTTGAGTCCGCGTTTGCACGCCTCCCCTAGCCCGCCATACTCGCCACTCCCCAGCCCCCTCAAAAAAACCCGATGGCCCATCCCTTCCTCACGCAGGACTTCCAAATTCGTTGGTCCACACTGACGCCCGACCACATCCAAAATGACATCCGCGAGGCTCTCGGCCGCGCCCAGGCCAAGTTGGATGCCGTCATCGAGCAGGATCGCGGCAAAATGAATTTCGACACCGTCGTGCTCGGCCTCGACGAGGCCACGCGGGAGCTGAATGAGAGCTGGGGCCTCGTTGGCCATCTCGATTCGCTGTGCAACTCCCCTGCCCTGCGCGAGGCGCACAATGCGATGCTGCCGGAAGTGAGCTCGTTCTTCGCGAAGATCCCGCTCAATGAGCATCTCTGGGACCTGCTCGTCACCTACAGCAAGACCGAGGATGCCAAAAAGCTCCCGCCCGTGAGCAAACGCGCCCTCGACGAATGCATGGAGGGCTTCATCGAGGCCGGCGCTGACCTGCCGCCGGACCAAAAGAAGCGCATGGAGGAAATCGAATCCGAGCTCTCCCAGGCCACGCAGAAGTATTCCGAGAACGTTCTCGACTCGACGAACAAGTGGGAGCTGCTCATCGATGATCCCGCAAAGCTTCAAGGCCTGCCACAATCCGCCACCGATGCTGCTCGTGCCGACGCAGCCGCGAAGGGCCTCGGCACCGATGAGAAGCCGGTTTGGCGTTTCACCTTGAAGGCACCTTCCATGATCCCGGTCATGGAATACATCGAGGACGCTGCCATTCGCCGCCAGGTCTGGGAAGGCACCACCTCCATCGGCCGCAATGAGGCGCATGACAACACCGCGCTCGTTTGGAAGATCCTCCGCCTGCGCCACGAAAAGGCGCAGATCATGGAAAAGGCGAACTTCGCCGACCACATCCTCGCTCATCGCATGGCGAAGAATGGCCGCAGCGCCCTCAGCTTCGTCGAGGACCTCAAAAACCGCGTTCAGGATGCCTTCCAGCGAGAAACCATCGAGCTGCAGGAATTCCGCGCCGATGCCGAG
>JBJONJ010000329.1:0-8361 GCA_046051905.1 Verrucomicrobiota bacterium | reverse complement strand
TGTGGCAGAGCGACAACGACGACGACGGCAACAAAGGCGTGCGCATCAACTACGTCATGGAGTTCGGCAACTACGGCTACTCCGACGAAATGACCGGCGCAGGCTGGCAGACGCCGCGCATCGGTTGGGAAAGCGAGATCCCACAGCGTCACTGGCATCAAAACGATCCCGGCGTCGTCCCGAACCTGCTCATGACCGGCGCAGGCAGCCCCACCGGCATGCAGGTCTATGAAGGCGACCTCCTCCCCAGCATCTTCCACGGCCAGCCCCTCCACTGCGACGCCGGTCCGAACGTCGTCCGCGGCTACATCACCCAGCCCGACGGCGCAGGCTACAAAGCCGAGATCGTCAACATCCTTGAAGGCACCAAGAACCGCTGGTTCCGCCCCAGCGATGTCGCCGTCGCCCCCGATGGCTCACTCATCGTCGCCGACTGGTATGATCCCGGCGTCGGCGGCCACGGCATGGGCGATGTGACGCGGGGAAGGTTGTTCCGCGTGACGACGAAGGCGGCGGAGAAGTATGTGCCTCAGCAAGACATCACGAAGGGAGATCAGTGGACAGCGCTACTCCAGGGCCTCAAATCCCCGAATGAAGATGCACGCTATCTCGCCTGGAAGAAGCTCGAAGAAATCGGCTCCGAAGCCGAGCCCGAGCTTCACAAGCTCTTCCGCGACACCAAAGCTGTCCCACAGCATCGCGCCCGTGCCCTGTGGCTGCTCGCCAGTCATGAATGGGAGCGCCTCAATCCCGGTGCCGACAAACCCAACCCGCACGACCTCACGCTGCCCGAGTGCCTCACCAAAGCCCTCGCCGACACCGATCCCAACATCCGCATCACCGCCATCCGCGTCGCTCGCCGACTCGTGCAGCAAGCGCATCCCGAGATGCTGCGTGAGGTGATCGCCAAGGTCGTGAAGGATGCTTCACCTGCGGTTCGCCGCGAAGCGGCGATTGCGTTGAGAACCTATACGACTGAAAGCTCGGCAGACGTGTGGGCTTCTTTAGTTGCTTTGGCCGATCGAAATGATCGCTGGGCAATTGAAGCACTTGGCATTGGCGCGGAAAAAAACTGGGATCGAGCGGTCACAGCAGTGGTTAATTTGTTATCCTTCCCCAAAGAGCGAACAAACGCACTCTGGCGAATGATGCAGCGTGCCCGCTGCAAAGAATCTATCGAGAGCCTCGCGACTATCGCGCATCCAGATTTGGGCGAAGTGCAAAGAAACTGGATGGGATCGAACCTTCAGATTCTCCGCTCTCTTCAGCTCAATTCATATCGTTACCCCGAATTGGTGGCTGATTGCGCAATGCTCATCTTCCTCAAAGCCGACGCCGAAACGGCCCTCGCCGCCACCGCGTTGCTCGACCGCAACGCCATCGCGTCGAATCCGGAGGCCAAGACGCGGCTGGAGGCGCTTTTGAAGCCGGTGATCGGCAAGGCGGACTTTGTGGCCTTGGTCGAAAGGCTCAACCTCACGGGTTTTGAGAAGGAACTGCTCGATTTCATCAGCGCGAACCCGAACGCGCCGGAGTCGGTGAACGCGGCACGGCTCATCGCGGCGAATCGCGATGGAGCGCTGCGCTTTTTGAAGGATGCGGACGTGAAATCGGCCAAGGCTCTCATCGTGGCGCTGGGTCGCGTGAGCGATCGCGCGGCGGTGGCGGTCATGAACCAGCATTTCTGGCCGGAGAAGCGCGAGGACGTGCGCCGCGTGCTCATTGATGCCCTCGCTCTCAGCGGCGAAGGCGGTCGCGCGATCCTCAAATGGCAGACCGAAGGCAAATTGCCGCCCGCATTCAAAGACCAAGCCGCTCTGGCCCTCAGCCGCAGCACTGATGCCGGTGTGCGCAACGAAGCCGCCAAGGCCCTGCCACTGCCCACCGCGCAAGGTCTCGCCAATTTCCCCAAACTGCCCGAACTCATGCAATTGAAGGGCGATGCCGCCAAAGGTCAGGCCATGTTCACGCAAGCCGGCTGCGTGGCCTGCCATCGCGTCAAAGGCCAGTTCATCGACTTCGGCCCCGATCTGACGCAGATCGGCGCGAAGCTCAGCAAAGACGGTCTCTTCACCGCCATTCTCTACCCCAGCGCCGCCATCGAGCACAGCTTTAATGGCCTCACCGTCACCACCAAGGAAGGTCAAACCGTCATGGGCTATGTCATCAGCGAAACGGATGCGGAATTGACGCTGCGCATGGCCGGTGGTGCGTCCACGACGGTCAAGAAGGTCAATATCGTCAAGAAGGAGGAACTGAAGGACTCGCTGATGCCGCCCGGGCTCGCCGCTGCGATTGGGCCGCAGGGCTTGGCGGACCTCGTGGCTTGGTTGCAGACGCTAAAGTAGCCTTGTTGCTGTGCAACAAGGCATGCCCTGTTCCGCAGGAACAGGGCTACTTTTACCGGAAGCTCTTCGCGAAGTCGTCGCTGGTGGCTTTGGCGACGACTTTGGTTTTCTGGAAGGTGCTCTGCTCGCCCTTCTCGATGAGGATGCGCTCGTAATCGGCGCTGCTCATCGGAAGCTCGATGGTCTTGTCCTGCCAGGTGGAGAGCAGGATGGCATTGGCGAGCTCGACGCTGCGGATGCCTTCCTCGGCGGGCGAGAGGAGTTTTTCGTCCTTGAGGATGGCGTTGGTGAAGTTTTGCAGGATCTCGACGTGCTGGCCGCCGCTCTCGGCCACCGGGATGTCCATGTGCCAGCTCTCGGGCATGGCAAAGGCGGCTTCGGCCTCCATGCAGAATTTGCTCATGGGCTGGCGGTTGCGCTGGAAGTGGATCTTGGTGCCATCCGTGACGGTGACCCGTCCCTGCTCGCCGGAGATTTCGAGGCGGTTGCAGCCCGGAGCCTCGCCGGTGGAGGTCACGAAGGTGGCGGAGAGGCCGCTGTCGTATTGCAGCACGGCGGTGACATCGTCTTCGACCTCGACCTGATGGAAACGGCCGAACTGGCAGAAGCCACGGACGCGCTGCGGCATGCCGAACATCCATTGGAAGAGGTCCAGATTGTGCGGGCACTGGTTCATGAGCACGCCGCCGCCTTCACCCTTCCAGGTGCCACGCCAGCCGCCGGTGGCGTAGTAGTAGTTGGTGCGGAACCAGTTGGTGACTTCCCAGTGGACGCGGCGGATTTCGCCCAGCTCGCCGCTGTCGATGAGGTCCTTCACTTTCTTGAAGGTGGCGTTCGTGCGCATGTTGAACATGGCGGCGAAGATCTGCTTCTTGTTCGTGTGCGCGGCGATGAGGCGCTCGCAATCCGCCTTATGCACGGAGATGGGCTTTTCCACGAGGACATGCAGGCCGGCGGTGAGGGCTTCGATGCCGATGGTGGTGTGGCTGAAGTGCGGCGTGCAGATGAGGATGGCATCGATGAGGCCGCTGGAGATCATTTTGGAGACATCGGTGAAGGATGTCTCGCCCTCCTGGAGCGGTGGGATGGTGCCGTGGCTTTCGCACAAGGCGGTGACGCGAAGTCCGGGAACTTTTCCGGCGCGAATGTTCGCGAGGTGCGCCTTGCCCATGTTGCCAAGTCCAACGATGCCGAGTCTGACGTTTTCGAGTGCCATAAGGGCCGCGAGGCTAGGCGGGCATGAAGTATGGTCAACCTAATGCGCCAGACGTTTCAGGCGGCGTTTTGATATCGCGATCATCGAGGAATCAGCGACCACGTGTGGCCGGCGAACGCTTGATGCTAGGCGGGAAGGCCTGATCGGTCATGGGCTTGGCTTTTTGAATCGTGGGAGCGGAGCCGGCGGGCGAACGTTTGATGCCCGGCGGGAGGGCTTCGCCACCCGCAGGGGCTTCGACCGGCAGCTTTTCCGAGGTGGCGATGGGGCGCGACGCGGCGGGCACGGAATACCAGTGCATCTGCGGCATCGAGACGAGCTCGACCCACTGCTGGCTGCCGAGCTTTTTCCACTCGAGCTCGACGATGGCCCACACATGAACTTCCCACGGCAGCCTTTCACGAAGCTGGCGGGCGAGTTCGGCATCTTTGCCGAGGAAAACGGGGGCGCGGAAAGGGTTCGGGCGCGGCAGACCGATGCTGAAGGCATCCTTCTGGTCGCGGTTCGGCACTTCATCGCCGAAATAATGCTGGCGGAAAATGCCGACGTGGAAGGCGGCCTTGCCCTCCTGATACGTTTTGAAGAAGTCTTCCAGCTTGCGGTCCTTCAGCTCAATGAAGGTGAGCCAGTCAACCTTCCAGCCATCGGCCTGCTCTTCGAGCATGGCGGGCACGGGATACTCCCAGGTTTTGCTTTCGATGTGGAAGATGCAGTGGGCGCCGGTGCCGAGGTCCGGCTGCTTGTCATAACGGCCGAAGCTGATGTGATCGACGGTGATGGGGCCATCGTTGTTGCGCGAGTAGTAGCGGTCGAGCAGTGGCTTCATCAGGTCGGCACCAAGCACATAGGTGGAGCGCTCTTCGGCGGTGCTGGAGGCGAGAAAGGCCTTGAGCGTCTTCAGCGCGGGCTCGGCCTCGCTGGGGACTTTTTCACTTGGTTTGTCATCGAGACCTCCGGTGACGGCATCACGTGGTCTGGGCGGGGCACGCGCGGCCTCGGTCATCTTGGACGGCGTCGAATCAGCAAGCGGCGTCTCCCCACCCGGCGAGGCAACAGAGATGTCAGGATGAGGTAGCGCAGGCCCAGCCATCGGAATCGGAGTGGTCTCCACGTTAGACACCGCGCCCATCAGCGGCTGGGTGGAATCCACCACTGTTGATGGGGCCTTGCCTGGCGGCGTTTCGGTCGCATGCAAGCTCGAACGGAGGTCGGCGGTCTTGCTCACCATCTCGGCAGCCTCGGGAGCTTCAGAGGTGACGGCGACGTAGCCGGAAATGGTATCCTTCAACAAATAGGCGGCCAGACCGAGGAAACCAAGAAGGAACAGAGCCGCCAGCGCGAGGCGGATGAAATTGGTGCCGCGATTTGAACGTAGCGCGGATAAATTTCGGCCTGGCGGAAGGGGAGCACGGAACGTTGACGCATGGGACGATATCGGATTCCCATGTCCCGCTCCGAAAACAGGGACCGGGAAGGCGGCATTCGGCATCAGGGGCGGGGTTGCCATGGGCACCTCTCGTTCGAGTAGCGAGCCTGCGGCCGGGTTGGAAGTCATGCCACCAGCCACACCTGCGCCCGGGAGGGTTGAAATGATCGGAGGATCGGGAATCAGACGAGACTGAGCCTGCGTGGGCGGATTTACTATGCCCGGGATTCCAGCTGGCGGTGCCGCAAGATCATTCGGAGGCAGGCCAAGGCCCATCCCTCCAATTGGAGGCGACCATGCAAGCTGGCCGCTTGGAGGAGTCGAAGCCATCGGAGCCTGTCCAGGCGCTCGACGGGGTGGCAGAGTCGTCCCGGTGGAGGAGCCTCCACTAAACGCGTGGTCGGCAGGCAGGCCTCCGAGCATGGACTGGCAAAAATCAAGGGGAGCAATCGAAGTGGCAGGCTCCTGCCCCGCCACCCTCGAGGGGATCGGCGGCGGCAGAGGAGCCGACGCTGAAACGGGAAAAACCATTCCAGAGCCAAAGGAAGCCCCCGGAAGAGGACTGGTGGCCGGGGAACTCACTGTTTGTCCACAGGTCGGACACGGACCGCTGATCCCAGCCATGTGAGATGGCACGGTGAGCTGGGCGCGGCAGACTCCGCATTCGAACTGAATGACGTCGGACATTTATTCCCCGGCAAGACAATTATAATCAATATGGGGGGCGGAATTCATTTCAACAAACTAAAGTTTTAAACCTGGTGAACACACCGCTTCTTAGATTTCAGCCAAAATGCACCATGCCCCCCCCGCCACCGCAGAAGGCTGCTCCGAAGCGGGGAACCGTGTCGGTTTCAGGCAGAGTCCAGACGCAGGTTTTGAGCCTTTGCTGACGGTTTCGATGCCATCGGATGCCACCCCAAACACCCCCCGCCCCTCCCCCTAGCAAAGCCAGCCAAAGTAGCAAGGCGGTTCTCTGCGTGGAGGAAACCGGTTGGGCGGCAGGCGAGATGAAGGTCTCGCTTGAAACTACCGGCGCGGACAACTCCCGCAAGGTGGAATGCACCGCGTTGTGGCGAAGATCCTTGCCGAGGGCTTTTTGCAACCAGAACAACCGTGTGGACAAGCTGACAATGTAGCGCTCAAGCTGGTCATTAACCTCAGAGACCTGCATCGCTTGCTTTACACCTTCCCCTGAGGTTTCGACGAAGAAAGATTGGCTCGCCACATCGAGCACCGGCTGGCTCACAAAAAGCTGCGCCCTCCATGGCTCACCCACAGGGTAAGCCACCAGGCAGGCATTGGTTTTGAGCAGGCGACCGGAGGCCACCTCATCGAGCGGAGCGTTGGCAGGGAGTTTCTCGTTCTTCCCCATCACCAGCACGTACAAACGGATGCAGGCATCGCTGGCATGGAACTCGAGCAAGCGTGTGAGCTCCATCGCCGCCATTTCCGGCACGCGCGAATCCGGGTCGATGAAAAACAAATCGCCGGGGACGCCGCGGGCGACCTTTAAAAATTCTGCGGACACCTCTCTGAGCGCTGTGATAGCCGTCGGGAGAGCGCTCTGGGCAGGCTTGGTGCTGCAAATATCCTGCGCGGGGATGTTGTGCAAGTCCGGCAGGAAGGAACGCATGTGATCCATCGTCAGACGTGGTTGCATTTCGCCGCTTAGCGTGTCGGGAAGGCCATTCAGATGTGTCCAACTGTGCGCGGGACCACGAAGAAGCTCATCGAAACCGGTCGCCAGTTCGGCGCGCTCTGGCAGCAGCGTTTCAGAAGAGGGCTGCTGCGTTTTTAGGTCACTAAATGTTCGCAATTCCTCCTCCGACCACCTAGGCAGGGGGAGTTCTTCCTGTCCCCGCAAGCTATGAGCGGCCAAGCACGATAAGGCGGCCAACAGCAAATTGCGCGCTGCTTTGCGCCCAAAGCCAGAAGAAGTTGGAGGACAAGTGTGCACAGGAACTAAGTTGGCGCCAGCGGACGGGGCCGCGGAAATGATATGGAATCCTGATGACCTTTGCGCAACGGCTCCACGGCCAAAGCAGGCGAGACTCGCACCAAGTCGGGTTTCCATGGTGTCTGCCGTGAACTCTTGCGTAGCACCCGCGAAACATCGATGATCGCCTGCTCGATTGCCCTCCCGTAGTCATGGGCTCGAAGGCGGGTGGCAATCGACTTCAGAATCGATGGCACAACCTGCTTCTCATCAAAGTAGGCCTCAATTGAATAACCAAGGCTCAAACCCAGGCTTTTGCTCGACGGATCCACCACCATCACGACACCAAAATCGTTTCGTTTTTGAATCGAAGGCGTGTTGAAAGCCCCTTGGTTCAACAACCAGAAACCAAGCTCGGCCACATTCAGACCGGCTGGCAGGCTGCCCATGTAAACAGCCAGGAAAACCTGGGGAAAAGCCCGTTCAAAGTCGTCCATCAGCAGTTCGCAACGGCGTCTGTCCTCCAGACGCAAGCACTGGCTCGCATCGATGATGCGCTCCAGCCTGACCCAATGGTCTCCTAGATAGGAATTGAGCGTCCTGGCGGAGAACCCGCACTCACAGCAAGCGGCATCAGCCGCAGGCAACCGAATTGAACAATGCGGACACTTCATATTTACAATTTATATGGAAAGTATAAATAGATCAAGTTGAAAAATGTAACATCCGCGCCTCGAAAAATTTATTTACACCATCTTCCAAATGTGGTGAACTCAACAAACCTCTGATCAAAAATGCAGGCTCTATCTCTTCAGTTTGCAGGCAATCGTTAAATCTTTCTCAACCTCTTATGAACCATCACACCCTGCTAGCCTTGCTGCTTGGCCTTGCTTCGGCCTCATCGCTCCATGCCAAATGGCAGCGTCTTCCTACTCTTGCCGACAAGCCGCTTCAAAGCGGGATGAATGGTCTGGCTTCACGGGCTACCATCACTGGATCAAGCGGCTTTGGACATGTTGACGCCATTCTTTCGAGTGACCCCACTGATCATGCGGATCTTGCTGCTGGAAACAACAACGCGGTGATTAATTTCGCCAAACCCACAATGATCAATCGTTCTTCCTTCACCAATGACGGAACCGAAGGGCGCGCCACGCTCTCTGGCAGTAGTGATCAAAAGGGCTGGGCAGTTCTTGATGAAAAAGTCTTTACGAGTTCAGACCGTGACATCACATTCAACTTCGCCGGCATGCAGGTGAAGTTTGTAAAACTCGAGTTTGCCCTTTCCAAAGGCGGCTCCATCCGCAATTTCCAATTGCTCGGAGGAGACAAGGACAAAGATTACTACGTCAAACAGTCCGCAGATGGGAAAGGTGGTTCCCCAGTTAACTTTGCCAGCATAGGAGGATCTCGAGTCCTTTATGTCTCACCC
>JBJONJ010000328.1:0-6492 GCA_046051905.1 Verrucomicrobiota bacterium | reverse complement strand
GATCGCTCTTCGCGGCGCCGCTGCGGGCGTTGTCGCTGCGGTAGGTGGGCCAGTCTTCGCTGCTGGCTTCTTTTTCGTCGATGGCATCGGCATACGCGGGGCCTTTCACCAGGCGCTGATCATCGGGCGTATTCGCAGGCATCGGGTAACGCGGGGCGCTGGCCATGACGGCCATGCCATCGAGTTTTGCCTCGGGGTAACAGGCGCAGTTGTGGGGTCCGGCATAGGTCAGGCCGTTCGCGGGCATCACGCCGTAGAGGCAAGCGCCACGCACCCAGTGATTGAGATCCCAGTGCTGCTTTTCCATATCGACATACTCGATGCCAGTGCGGCTGGGGATGATGTATTTCTCCGTCGCCTTGCCCATGTAGCAGCGGTGGTGGAACCAGTAGGTGCCCTCCGGCACGTCGGGGAAGAAGCTCTTCTTTTTCTCGCCGGTGAGCGGATCAAAGCCGCGATACTCGCCGCTTTGATTGCCGTTCATGTTGCCGGAATTCCACACGAGCCCTTGGGCGACGATGACGTCCTCCAGGCTGCGGTAGCCGCTCTTTTCATGCGGCGCGGTCCAGATGTCTTTGCCCGTTTCGGCATTCATGCCCTTCATCGCGCCATCGCCACCGGCGTAGATGATCACATCGTTGTGCAAGAGGATACGCGGGGCGAAATTGAACTCATAAAGCTGGCGGCGCTTCGTGGGATCGGTGGTGAATTTCACCTCGCCGGTCTTCACATCGCGGGCGGCGATGCCATCGCCATTGTAATAGACGAGGCGTTTATCGTCGATGGCCAGCGTGACCGGCGCGATCCGGTCCTCCTGCTTCCACAAGGTCTTGCCGCTTTCGGCTTCGATGGCAAAAAGCTCACGAGGCTTGCCGTCCCAATTGAACTCGGTTTCGACACGCTTCTGATCGCTCTGTGCCTTCACGGCGAACTCTTTATTGAGGCGATCCGCGTCCTTGTTCACCAGGGCAAAGAGGGTACCGTTGCGCATGATGATCTCCTCAGCGCCTTTGGTTTGGTCATACACGCGGATGACCTTGCCGGTGGCTCCATCTAGGCATGAAATCGGATCGGTGATGCCCATGGTGACATAGACTTTGTCTCCCATCGCCACGATGCGACGCGTGAGCTGCGTGGGGCCGGACTTCAGCGGCCAGAGGTGCGTGCTCCACTGCGGGATCGGCTTTTTCCAAAGCACCGTGCCATTGAAGGCATCGCGAGCGATGAGCATGAACTTCGCCGGCATCAGGATCGAGATGCGGCTGCCCTCGTCGATGATGTAATAGATGCGGCCACCGGCGCTGACCTTCGCGCTGACCGACGACATGCGGTCGTGGTGCCTGCTCCAGCGCGGATTTCCCACCCACTGCATCCGCGAAGGCGGCCCCACGAGCAGGTCCTTCGACGTTGGGTTCCCCTTCGAATCGTAGGCGTAATGCGTCCACTCATCCATGTCCTTCGGCCACGCCTTCGTGATCTTTTCCCAGGCACCGCCCTTTTTCACCATCGCCACGCCCAGCGGCGTCAGCACCCGGTCGATCTCCTCTTTGGAAACAGCGGCCGCGTCCTCGATGACGAGCAGGTTCACATAGTTCTCGATGTAGGGTAGGTGCTGGCCGTTCCACACATCCACCGCCACCGCACCACTCACCCCGGCCTTGTAAATGGCATCGCGGATGGCGGGCACCTTGTCCGCCTCCTTCGTGAGGCCCTGAACTTGGTAGGAATCATTCGCCCGGAGCTTTTGCGTCACCGAACCGTCGCCGCAGCCCACATGGACGACGATGCCGCCTTTCACGCCGGATTGAGCGAGGATGTCCGAGGCTTCGTCAGCGAGGAGCGAAGGGCAAAGAGCGATGAGAAAGAGGGCGATCCGTTTCATGGAGCGGCGATAACGCCCCACCGAAGGCCAGCTTTCAGCAGTTTCCCCTTTCCTGAAACTCCAAAGCCGCTACCCTCCACCTCCCATGATCAAAGTCGGCCTCGTTTCCCTCGGTTGCGCGAAGAACCTCATCGACTCGGAAATCATGATCGGCCACCTCCAGCAGGCGGGCATGGTCATGACGCCCGAGCCGGACCTCGCGGATGTGCTTATCGTCAACACCTGCTCCTTCATTGACATGGCGAAAAAGGAGTCCATCGGCGCCGTGCATGATGCCGTAGATGGTCGCTCCACCTCTAAAAAGCGCGCGAAGCAGAAGATCATCGTTGCCGGCTGCCTCTCGCAGCGCTTTTCGCAGGAACTCCCCACCCTCATGCCGGATGTGGACGCGTTCATCGGACTCGATCAGATCACGCAAGTGGCCCCGATCATTCAAAACCTCGTGGGCGTGAAGGATCACGAGCAGGAAAATCTCGTCACCAAGCAGCCGAAATACATTCCGGACTACGACACGCCGCGCTTCCGCCTCACGCCGCAGCACATGGCCTACATCAAGATCGCCGAAGGCTGCAATCACCCCTGCTCCTTCTGCATCATCCCGCGCATCCGCGGCCGTCACCGCAGCCGCACGCAGGAGAGCATCGTGCAGGAGGCCCGCCAACTCGTGAAAAGCGGCGTGAAGGAGATCAATCTGATCTCCCAGGACACCACTTACTTCGGCATGGACAAGTGGACCGAAGAACGTCCGAAGCCCCGCAGCGGCGTTGATTCCACCAAAGGCGAATCCCTTTCCACCCTGATCCGTGAGCTGAACAAGATCGAGGGCGATTTCTGGATTCGACTGCTCTACACGCATCCGGCGCATTGGAGCGATGACCTCATCCAAGCCATTGCCGAAAGCCCCAAAGTGGCCCGCTACATCGACATGCCGCTCCAGCACATCAGCGACCATATGCTCGACCTCATGAAGCGCGAGACCAATGGTGCCTACATCCGCGATCTCGTGAAGCGCATCCGCGCCGGCATCCCCGGCATCGCCATCCGCACCACCTTCATCGTCGGCTTCCCCGGCGAGACCGAGGCGGATTTCAACGAGCTGATCCAGTTCATCGAGGACAGCGGCTTCGAGCGGGCTGGCGTGTTCAATTACAGCCGTGAGGAAGGCACCCGCGCCGCCAGCATGGAGGATCAAATTCACCACATGACCCGCAAGGCCCGCTGGAGCGAGGCGATGCGAGCCATCCAACGCGGCGTGGAGAAATACAACCGCGCCCAGGTGGGCAAAACACTCCGCGTGCTCGTCGAAGAACCCGGTGTGGCCCGCAGCGAGATCGACGCCCCGGACATCGACACCACTGTCTTCGTGAACAAGAAGCTGCCCGTCGGCTCCTTCGTCGAGGTGAAGATCAAGGACTGGCGCGGCTACGACCTCGTCGCGGCTTGACGTTGGGCTCGCGGTGCCACCGACGAGCCGACCGCCTCAGAGAGGCGGTCAAGTCACGCCGTACGGCCGCAGCATTGCTTGTATTTTTTCCCACTCCCGCAGGGGCAGGGATCGTTGCGTCCGACGTTTTGGAACCGGGACTGTTGTGACGGCAGGGTGCGCTGGGGAATGATGAGGCGCGGACCGCTCAGGGCAGGATCGGCGGGAGCTTCAGGCTCTTGTTCCACCTCGCGGGCGCGGCGCTGCTGGGGTGCGGCCTCATTCTCTTCGGCTCCACCACCGGTGGCGGAGGCCTGGAGGGCCATCTGGGCGAGGAAAGCCTCGAAGGCGGCAAGCTGCTGCGTGCTGCGGAAGAGGTTGCCGAGCACCTCGCCGTTGATGTTGGTCATCAGGCTGGCGAAAGCGGAGAAGGCCTCCTGCTTGAACTCGATGAGCGGGTCTTTCTGACCATGTGTGCGGAGGCTGACGCCTTCTTTGAGGGCATCGAGGGCGTAGAGGTGCTCCTGCCAGAGGCGATCGATGGCATTGAGAAGGATCATCTTCTCGATCTCCTGGAGGGCGGTGGGATTACCACCCTGCACTTTCACGTCGTAAGCGTGCAAGATGCGCTCCTTGATGAATTCGACATTGCCTTCGAAGTCGCGGCTGGCGAAGTCGGCGTCCTCGGCCTTCAAACCGATGGGGAAGGTGGTGTTGATCCAGTGGATGAGGCCGTCGTAGTCAGGGACTTCGTTGGATTTTTCAGCGGGGACGAACTCGCCGATGCGGTCGCGAATGCCCTTCTCGACGGCGTCGTTGATGAGCAGGCGGGTGTCGTTGCTGTTGAGTACATCATTGCGCCATTCATAGACGACCTCGCGCTGCTGGTTCATGACGTCGTCGTATTCGAGGACGCGTTTGCGCCAGACGTAGTTGCGCTGTTCGACTCGCTTCTGGGCGGTTTCGACGCTGCGATTGAGCCAGGGATGCTGCAACTCCTCGCCTTCCTTCATGCCAAAGCGCTCCATCATCTTCGTCATGCGCTCGGCGGCACCAAAGTTGCGCATGAGGTCGTCCTCAAAGCTGAGGAAGAACTTGCTCTCACCCGGGTCGCCCTGACGTGCGGAACGTCCGCGGAGCTGGCGGTCCACACGGCGGGACTCATGACGCTCGGTGGCAAGCACAAAGAGGCCGCCGAGTTCGGCGACGCCTTCACCGAGTTTGATGTCAGTGCCGCGACCGGCCATGTTGGTGGAGATGGTGACGGCACCACGATGTCCAGCACGGGCGACGATCTCGGCCTCCTGGCGGTGATACTTCGCGTTGAGGACGTTGTGGACGATCTTTTGCAGCTTCAGCATGCGGGAGACCATCTCGGAGGCCTCGACGCTGGCGGTGCCGACGAGCACGGGCTGGCCTTTGGCATGCAGTTCCTTGATGAGTTCAATGACGGCGTTGAATTTCTCGCGGCGGGTCTTGTAGATGCTGTCGTTTTGATCGAGGCGCTTCACCGGGCGGTTCGTCGGGATGGTGAGCACGTCGAGGCCGTAGATGTCGTTGAACTCCGCGGCATCGGTTTCCGCGGTGCCAGTCATACCGCCGAGCTTTTGATAGAGGCGGAAGTAGTTCTGAATGGTGATGGTGGCGAGCGTCTGCGTCTCGGCGTCGATGTGGACGCCTTCCTTGGCCTCGACGGCCTGGTGCAGGCCATCGCTCCAGCGGCGACCGGGCATTTTGCGGCCGGTCTGCGCATCGACGATCATGACCTTGTTGTCCTCGACGACGTATTCGACGTCCTTCTCATACAAAGTGTAGGCTCGCAGGAGCTGGCTGATCTGGTGGATGCGCTGGCCTTGATGTGAGAGGCGGTCCTGGGTCTCGTTTTTCTTCTGAATGCGCTGCTGCTCGGTGAGCGAGGCGTCGCCGTCGATCTCGCTATAAATCGTGGCGATGTCCGGGAGCACGAAGGCCTCCGGCTCATCGGGATTGAGGAAAGTGCGGCCCATCTCGCTGAGGTCGGCGTCGTGGCTCTTTTCCTCGATGGAGTAGTAGAGCTCCTCCTTGAGCTTGAAGTATTCGACCTTCTGCGTGTCTTGGTAGAGGGCGAGTTCGGCCTTTTCCATGTCGCGGCGCAGCTCGGGGTCCTCCATGCAGCGCATGAGGGCGCGGTTCTTTGGCTGGCCGAGGTGGACCTGGAAGAGTTTTTTACCGGCGAGGTCGTGTTCACTCTTCGCGGCGTGCTCCTTGGCCTCGGTGATGATCTTCGTGCAAAGCGTGGTCTGGCGGCGGACGAGCTGCTCGACGAGCGGCTTGTAACGCTCGTAATGATGCGATGACTCGGCGACGGCGACGGGGCCGCTGATGATGAGAGGCGTGCGGGCCTCGTCGATGAGCACGGAGTCCACTTCGTCCACGATGGCGAAGTAATGGCCGCGCTGGACCTGCTGGTCCTTGCTGGAGGCCATGCCGTTGTCGCGCAGGTAGTCGAAGCCGAACTCGCTGTTCGTGCCGTAGGTGATGTCGCAGCGATATTGCTCGGCGCGAATGTGGCTGGGCTGGTCGTTTTGAATGACGCCGACGGTGAGGCCGAGGAATTTGTAAAGGTGGCCCATCCACTCGCTGTCGCGTCCGGCGAGGTAGTCATTCACGGTGATGACGTGGACGCCGCGGCCGGTGAGGGCATTGAGGAAGACGGGCAGCGTGCCGACGAGCGTTTTACCTTCACCCGTGGCCATTTCCGCAATCATGCCGCGATGCAGCGCGATGCCACCGATGAGCTGCACGTCGAAATGAACCATGTTCCACTTCAGCGGCGTGTCGCAGACCGTGATGTCGCTGCCGGAGAGGCGGCGGGCGGCGTTTTTCACAACGGCGTAGGCTTCGGGGAGAATGTCGTTGAGCATCTGCTGCTCGATGTCGGCAAACTTGGGCTGGATGGCGTTCCAAGCATCGCGGGCGCGGTCGATGCGGGCTTTTTTCTCTTCCAAGGAAGCGGAAGCCCAGGCGGAGGTTTTGACTTCTTCGGCATCGAGAGAAGGGAAATGAGCTTTCAACGCGTCAAAGTAAGGGGCGATGCCTTCCAGCGCGGCATTCACCTGCTGCTCATCGGCGATGCGCAAGGCAACGCCACCGAGGAAAGGCGGGGTATGAAAGGCGCGGAACTGCTGCTGCCACTTGGTCACGCGAT
>JBJONJ010000327.1:0-2560 GCA_046051905.1 Verrucomicrobiota bacterium | reverse complement strand
CGCGACGCTGCACCGCGACGAGCGATGCGCACAAAGCGAGGTCTTCTAGGTCCTTTTCACCCGCATCGCACTCACCCAGCCAGCCGCGCGGCGTTTGCAGCCAGCGCACGTTTGCCGCCTGCTTGTCCAGCTTCACCTCCGCCATCATCTCGTCCTCGAGCAGGTCAATGCCCAGCACGGCGTCGTCATCCACAAGCCGCTCCGCCTCCTGGCGCAAACGTGGGTCGAACTGCTTCAGCAGCGTGGGGATTTCTTCGGTGAGGGCAGGCATGCGGTTGGGCCGCCCGCGAGGTCCTAAACCGCCGCGAGCGAACCCGCACGCTAGCAGGCGAAACCCTCTTGGAAAGGGCCGTGACCGTGTTTTTTATGTGACGCGCCGGTGAGAGGTTTCGGAAATGTTCAAAAATGGGGTGGAAAGCACGGTCAAGCCTCGGGGGCCTCACATGCTGAGTTCCGAAAGCGTCGGCGGCAGGGCCGTTTTCAGACGCTGAATCCACTCGGACGCCTTGCCCTCCACCCACGGGCACTCCTTCATGAAATTGTCCCAATCCACATTGGCGGACGCTATGTCATCAAATGGGAAACTTCGGCTCAGGTGTTTGAGCATATCGGCGTCCTGCAAAACCGCTTTAAGCAGGGAAGCGGGCAGCGTCGCTCCCTCTGCCAGCAGAACCGCGTCATAGAGGTCCTTGCCTTGTGGATGGATATCCGAGCTGAGCCACAGGAGCTTCCATGCGAGTGATTCTTCCCGGCTTGCCGACAGCAGCGTCACCGAATCCTTTGTATCCAGACTGATCGTGATCGGGACAGGCTGGGTGTGCAGCTTTTGCTGAAACACAAAATCCATCTGCATCACCGCTGGCGGCAGTTCTCCGCATCGCCAAGGAAACGCCACCCGGCGACCGGGCGCACGGTCATAGGTCCAGATGTCCGTTTGAGTGATGTCTGCGGGTTCGATGGCCGCATCCTGGCACCGTGGACTGGCTGACACGGCTTTGATGATGCCATCGATGATCTGATGAGCTGCTTTCTCGCTCATGATGATCGTTTCCGGCGTCACCACCCAGTCGATGTCACCCGGTTCGCGCGCGGCATCGCCTGCAAAAGCACGCATCGTCAGACTGCCACGCAAAACGAGGTTGTTCTGCCACGGACCACTGGTGGCGATGTCCAGCAGATGCTGCATGACCTGCCTGCGGGCTTTCTGCCAGCGTGCAATGTCCATCGGTGGCAGCTTTGGGTCGCCACGTCGGAATGCGCGACCGTATTGTCGTGTCGCGGGATCATAGACCAGCATGTGCTCTGCCTCGCCTTCGCGAAGAGGCTGTCCAAAAGTGGGAGGAAAGCCACAGCGTGCGTTCGCCGAGCAGGAGCCAGGCGCTTTTTGTCCGACAGCCGTGAAAAGACGAGCGAGGCGAGATAGAAAGTTCATGTGGTTCTGTCCTGATTGATCCAGCCGGCGTCCAGCCCGGCATTGCTGTCATACACAACATACTCTGCCTCGCTCTCCAACACATCGATCTGATGATTGGAAAGCTCCTCGATCAAATGTTTGAGCGACAGTGCGGCGGAGACTCGTCCGGAACGATAAAAGCGCTGGGTGAGAAATCGCTCTTGATTGCCGCCCCCATCGTCCTTGAAGGCATTTCGCGAAAGCCTCGCAAAATGACGCTCAGCGATGCTTTCGATCAGTGCAATGCTGCTCTTCGGCCCCAGCAGAAGTTTCACATGATGCTCAAAATGCCACCCGGCAGGTCGCCCGGCAGCTCCGCCATCATCATTGGGTGCCGCGGGATTGTCAGGAGTTGTTTCGACCTTGATACGCAGAACGCTGGCTCCCAGGCCGTGCAGCGAGTTCGAAATCGTCTGGAGCTTTCCCAGCACTTCCGAAAGTTTACCATCAGCGCGGCCCGTGAGCATCGGCTGTGAAGGATGCTGCCCGCTGCCCAAGATGATGTGTGTGGCTTTCAGCCCATGGCAAGCCGCGAAAGCCCAGACCCGCTCAAGATCAGGGGCCTCCAGCGTGATATGAGTCTCGAAGCATCCGGTTACTTCCACAGCGTCATTCAACAGAACGGCGGCACAGTATCAAGCCAGTCTATTCTTGATGCCTTGTTCAGGAACGACCGAGCAAGATTGTCAAACAGTCGAACCTCTCCCAATCTACCGCTCCATGCTCACCCCCGTCATCACTCCCGAAGGAATCCTCACGCTCGAAGGCGCGGCGGAGTCGTCGGTGGAGCGGAAGATGGGCGCGTGTGAGGGAACGGTGTCGCTGCTGCGACTGCTGGCCGCTGAGCTGCATGAGGCGGAGCTGGAGCCGCCGTTTCGATGGCTGCGGGAGTGGGCGCAGCGGTTGTTCACGCGGCTTTGCCAGACGAAGAGCACCGAGCAGCTTCCAGTGCCTTCCTTGGAGGAACGCGCGGTCTTTCTCGCCACCATGCCGCCTTTCATCGGCGCGGAGCATGTCACGGTGGAGTTGCTGGAGCGATGGTGGCTCGATCTTGCGGCGCACATCTCTCAGATCGCCACGCAGGGTGTCGAGGCCTGGCTGCGCGAG
>JBJONJ010000326.1:0-5408 GCA_046051905.1 Verrucomicrobiota bacterium | reverse complement strand
CCACGAAAAGAGTAGCTCTTGCCCTGAAGTATCTTTTGATTGCAGAAAAGCACCTTGGGAGCACTAAGCAGCCGACAACCGACCCGCTACTCAATGTGTCGCCGCCAGGTGGCGGGCGTGCAGGGGTTGATCCGGCAAGCATTCAGAATCCAGAAGATCGGCGTAAATATGAAGAGGCAATCGCAGCGAATCTTGCATTGATTGAAGCTCACAAGGCATGGCGTGAAGCCAATCGAATCAAGCAGGACGCTATTGGTATCATTTCCGCGGAACTGAGAGGCGACCATAGCATCCTTTTGGATGAGACGAACCAGCAGCTCTGGAAGCAGTTACCTGCGGCTGTTCGCCAAGAAGTTGAGACGAATCGGCTGAATAAATGAATGCCTAATCCCAGCTCCTTTGGCCCAACGCCGGGGCACACCTCAGTTGTAGGGTAAAATGATGGGCTGAATCGTTCTACCCTTCATCATTTTACTATGACCGGGACTCGCAAGTCACGCGATCCTCAGCTCGCCTTCTTCGTCTTCTTCACCGCGGGGGCGGAGAGGTAGCCTTGAACGGTGTTGGCGGGCACGCCGAGGAGCTTGCTGGCTTTGGCTTCGTCCTCGTTGCAGTGGCGGTAGGCGATGCGGGTGAGTTCACGCTCGACCCAGGGGAGCAGGTCGATGTCCGGCGTCTTGTCGGCCATGTTCACGAGCATCGTCAAAGCATCGCGCATGCGGGTGACGGTGCTGGCGGGGCCGTGGTGACGGGTGCCTTTGCTGCCGAGCGGGATGTCGGAGGGCAGGAGCACGTCGGAATTGCAGAGGGCGCAGGCTCTTTGAATGGTGTTTTCGAGCTCGCGGACGTTTCCGGGCCAGTCGTAGGCCCCGAGGATGTCGAGCGCGTCATCGGTGAAACGCATCACGGGACCGCGGCGGCGGGCGGACTGGCGCTGGAGGAAAAACTCGGCCAGCAGGCGCACGTCCTCGCGACGCTCGCGGAGCGGCGGGATGTGGATGCGCACGACATTCAGGCGGTAGAACAGGTCCTCGCGGAAATTGCCCTTCGCGACCTCTTCTTCGAGATTCTTGTTTGTGGCGGCGAGCACGCGGACATCGGTCTTCAGTGTCTGATTGCTACCGACGCGGCTGTACTGGCCTTCCTGGAGCACGCGGAGGAGCTTGCTCTGCACAGCGAGGGGCATGTCGCCGATCTCGTCGAGGAAGAGGGTGCCGCCATCGCATTGTTCAAAGCGGCCGATGCGCTGGTTCACCGCGCCGGTGAAGCTGCCCTTCTCGTGACCGAAGATCTCGCTTTCGATGAGGTTGTCCGGGATGGCGGTGATGTTGATGGCTGCGAATTCCTTCTGTGCCCGCGGACTGAACTTGTGGATGGCTCCGGCGACGAGCTCTTTGCCGCAGCCGCTTTCGCCGGTGATCATGACAGGCGCATCGGAGCGGGAGACGCGGCCGATGAGCTTGAAAACCTCCTGCATGGCCGGGGAGCGACCGATGATGGTCTCCTGGATGCTTTCGGGCGGCACTTCAGCGGACTGCTCGCGCTTCTGGCGGCGGGCCTCGATGCCGGTGAGGGCGCTTTCGACCACACTGCGCAGTTCGTAGGGCAGGCGCTCCTTGGGCAGCACGTCGTAGGCACCGAGGCGCATGGCCTCGATGACGTGCGAGGTGGTGGCGGTGCCGCTGAAGAGGATGGCCATCGCGTTTGGATCGATCTGGCGGACGCGTTTGAGCAGTTCGATGCCGCTGGCGGGGCCGGTGCCCGCGCGAATTTCGGCGAGGACGAGGTCGGCGCGTTTCCTTTGATAACCCGCAAGGCCTTCCTCGGGCTTTTCAAAAGTGACAATGGTCACACCGGGTGCTTTCAAATGGCCAGCGGCCCAAGAAAGGAAATCCGGGTCGGAGTCGATGATGATTAGATGGGTATCCGGGGCTTCTGACATCGGCGCGTTATGAAAGTGAAGGCCGTTATCGCCGGAAAAACAGGCTGGGTCAAAGTTTTCTCTGCTTGCCTCCGGCGGACATAACCTTCTCACACGCCGCCAAAACGGCGCTGGCGCTTGCTGAAGATGCGGATGGCGTCCACGAGATCTTCGCGGCTGAAATCGGGCCAGAGTGTTTCAGTGATGACGAATTCAGTGTAGCTTAGCTGCCAGAGGAGGAAATTCGAGAGACGCATCTCGCCGCTGGTGCGGATCATCAAATCGGGATCGGGGTAGCAGCGGGTGTAGAGATGCTTGGAAAAGACTTCCGTGTCGATCATTGCCTTGTCGAGGTGGCCGCTTTCGATGGACTCGACGAGGCTTTTCACGCCATCAACGATTTCTTCGCGACCGCCGTAGCTGAGTGCCAAAATGAGCGTGAGGCCGGTGTTTTCCGCTGTGGCGGCGATGCAGCGGTGCAGCTCCTCCTGGCAAAAATCCGGCAGGGCGTGCAGCCTGCCAATAGCCTGAAGGCGGATGTTTTGCTTTTGCATCACGGGCAGCTCGGTTTTCAAAAAGAGCACGAGGAGCTTCATGAGGGCATCGACTTCCCGTTTGGGCCGCTTCCAGTTTTCCGAGGAGAAAGCGTAAAGCGTCAAGAACTCGACGCCAAGGTTTCCTGCGGCTTGGGTGACCTTCCGCACGACCTGCGCACCCACTCGATGCCCCTCGGTGCGCGGCAAGCCGCGCCGCTTCGCCCAGCGACCGTTGCCATCCATGATCATGGCGATGTGGCGGGGGATCTTGAGGTTTTCGGAAGCGGCGCGGCTCATGCGGTCGGAACGTTGAGCTTAGCGCGGGGCATGGAATGCGCCAGCGGGCATTCGTGCCCGTAGGTGTGGCGCGAAATTCGGCTCGTGCATTCGCCGTTGCGTGCATTACAGTCCCGGGTTCGATGCCCACCAGATTCGTCGCCAGCGTTCAGTGTCCTGCCTGTGGGCAGTTTTTTCTCTGCCAGCAGCAGGCAGCAGCGAGCATGGTGCCGTGTCCGCATTGTGCACACCAAGCTTGCCGGGCGCATTTTCCGACGCAGAGCCAGACGGCATCGCTGGCTCCCAGCCTACGGCAGGTGTTTCAAAAGCCCGCTGACATGCTGGTGGTGGCACCGCCCTTATTCGAGCCGCCCCCGCAGCCACTCGCGCAGGCTTGGACTGGTCACTTACGAGCTTCTGGGGCCTACCCGGCCCCGGTCATGCCGCAGGGGATGCCAGATCCAGCGGTTGCCATTGCGCCGCAGGTTTGGCGGAAGCCTGCCTATATGGCCTCGTCCGCCGCGATGCAGCCGGTGGTTGGGCTTCATCTGCCTGCTGACAAGGGTTCTGTGCCGGAGTTTGTGCCGCCACACTTACAGGGCTCGCCGGTGAAGACGTTTTTGCTCGGGCTGTCGATGGTCCTGGTGCTTGCCATGGGTGGTGGGATCTGGTGGGACGCACAAAATTACATGCCGCCAAATCGTCCACAGTCTGCGGCCTCGCCCCTGCCTGATCCTCTTCTCATTGAGCTTGAGGTGAGGCGGGTGTCGCCCGCCCTCAAAGCGGAAACCGCGGAGGCCGTGCGGGCCACCGTCGATGTGTCCGCGGTGCAAAGCGAGGCTCGCAGCTTGGTGGAGAAACTGTTTCAGACCGACGATCCGGCGGAGCGCCACTCCGTGGTGCATGACGGCGCACGGCACGCGGCGGAGCTGGAGGCCTTTTTCAACGGGCCTGCGAAGCATCGTCCGAGGCTGATCGCGCTCAGCGCCGTGAAAGGCAACGCGGTGTCCCTGCCGCAGGGCGAGGTCCTGCCGCTGCTGAACCTGAGCACTTCAAGATGCAGGCACGGGGCGCTGGTGCGTCTTATCGAGTCGGTCGATGGCCGACGCCGCATCGACTGGCCGCTGCTGCGCGAGACCCACGAGGGCATGCTGCGCCATAACCTGGCTACGAATCCCGAGGTGCCGTCTTGGGCGTGGGTGTTGATCAAGCCAAGCCACGGTTTCGAGTTGCAGGAGAACGACCGCCCGCGCTACCTGACCTTTTTGATGCATGTCACTGCGGATGGGCGCTCGCCGCTTGTGGCCTGCGCGGAACGAGAGACACCGCTCGGCCGCTACTTAGATCGCGAGACTGACTGGGGGCAAGCCTACCTTTGCCGCGTTTTTGTGCGGCGACTGCTTGCGAAGACCAGTGGAGAGGCGGTGCTGATTGTGGACTGCGAGGACGCGGCACTCAGCCAATTGAAGCCCTGAAGGATGAAGGCAACGGTTGTTTCTTCCTGCGGAGGAATGGACTTGTTTTCTGAGCCTAGCGTCAGCGTTTTGACACGTTGGTAAAGTGGCCCACGGTCCTCATCGAGGTTGTCGGCAACGCAGGGAGTATTGACGATCTTGAAGTTCTCCGGCTTGAAAACATGGTGGCCGGCTTTTGCTCTGCGGTCGAAAAACAAGCTTTGCGGACGAGATGATTCTGACGCCGGCAGCCATCAGACGGGTACTGGAGTCGCCGCAGCCGAAGTTGAACCAGCTTTACATTTATCTCAGGTGCCGTGATGAAAAGCAGAGTCTTGTCCAACTGAATGGCTGTGCCACTGAGACAGAAATAGAGAGCCCGCAGCGATGCTTCTGGGCTTCATTAAAATAACTTGGCTATTCACTGCGGCGGTACGCGGAACAGCTTGCCAGTGTAAGGGCACTTAACTTCCATTCCGACTGGAAGCCCTGTGACGTCCACCAGCTGATGTTTGGCCGCGTAAGGACTGTTCACGAAACCTGGGCGTCCACTGATCGGGGCTCCATAAGGCAGTTCAGGCGTGCTTTCGAGCTTCGGTTGCGCTGGAACCGAAGGAACGCTCGAATTCGGATTCATCGGCGCGGAAGACTGCGGTTTGGTGAGGGCGGCTACGTTGCTATTGGCCACCTGGGCCGGGGGTTTTGGTGCGGGTGTAATAGGCGAGGTGGACGCGTCAATGCGACGCTGGATCGAATTGAGGGCCACTTTGGGAGGAGAGGAAGCCGTGCTCACGTCTCCAGGAACCAAGAACGGTTTATGTGTGTACGGGCAGACCACCTTAGATCCGACGCTCATGCCACGAACATCAACCAGACGTGGAGGATTGGTGAAGGGGGAGCGAACATAACCGGGGAGATTTGGAACACTCATGGCTACCGGCATGTTGGAACTATTCAGCATGGATGGAGAAGGCGTGTCTGGCTGCACCGCACCGATGATCGCGCCGGCTGGCGATGTGGTCACATACGACCGATTGGCTTGAACGTGAGTGACGGGACTCGTTGTCGGTGAGCAGGTACGCTGGGAGGAGACTTGGAGAGGCGCACCGCCTGCATTGTTCATCATAAATGGAATCAGACCACGAGTCTGAATCTGCTGCCAAGCCTGCCGGGGCGGCATCGAGCAAGAACTGACAAGCAGGACAGTAAGACCGATGACGG